>JBJSZR010000192.1:0-5898 GCA_046090385.1 Bacteroidota bacterium | reverse complement strand
CACTTCCGTAATCACATTGATTGCAACTGCTAATGGTGGATGTGCCGATACCACTGCTCGTACCATAACTGTTCATCCTTTACCTCAGGCTAATTTCCTTTCCACTGACGCCTGCTTTGGCTCTTCGATTCCATTCTTTGATCAGTCATCGGTCGTCAGCGGCGATTCCATTACGAATTACTCATGGATTTTTCCAGGTGGCTCTCCTGCAACATCAGTCGTTCGAAACCCATCTGTCATTTTCAATCAGCTGGACACAATTGATGTGATGCTTGTTGTCACGAATGCCGGAGGTTGCAGGGATACTGCAGTTCGAAGTGTTCGAATCACGGCGAACCCTACAGCGGCTTTCTCTGCCAGTTCATCTTGCCTTGGAATACGTCCGTCAATCATCAATAATTCAAGCATCCGGCCTTCAGGTAGCCAGATGTATTATCAGTGGAGTTTCAGCGGAGGTGCTCCCGGAATGTCGAATGACCGGGATCCTGTAGTTGACTATATTTCACCAGGCAGTTCCCTGATAAATCTGATTGTTTCTGCTGATGGCGGTTGCGCTGATACTTTGGACCGTACTATACGCATCTTTCCGCTTCCTTTGGCCGACTTCTCTTTCCCATTGGTTTGCTACGGTAATGCCGTATCATTCGATAATCTTTCTCAACTGTTTCCTGGTGATACGATGTCCACGTATCAGTGGAATTTCCCTCTCGGATCACCCGGTACTTCCCAGTCCTTCGAACCCAGTGTCATTTTCAATTCATTGGATACCTCGTCCGTTCGATTGATTGCCACTACCATTCACGGTTGCAGGGATACAGTCACCTATCCGGTTGTCATTTCAGCGACCCCTATCGCTTTATTTTCTGTCCCCGATGTTTGTGAAGGTTCCGTTGCTCAAATCGATAATCTTTCCACAGTACAGCCTGCAGGATCGATTGTGAATTACAATTGGTTTGCTGCCGGCAGTGACTTGTCTCAATCCACTCTTGATGAGCCTGCAGTTTCATACGGCACAGCTGGTATCTATCCGATCGATCTCGTTGTGCAAGCCTCAGGTGGTTGTGCCGATACCTTGAGGAGGAATATCACGATTCATCCGTTGCCTGTTGCCGGTTTTTCTGTTCCTGCGGGCTGTGAAGAAAATGCGTTGCAATTTACAAATACTTCAACCATTGTTTCGGGTAACCAGATTCAGGCTTTTTCATGGAGTTTGCCGGGTGGTAATCCTTCGGTTTCAACGGTAAGGAATCCCGTGGTCAGATATGACTCATCCGGAACTTATGATGCCGCATTGGTGGCTACATCCGTCAATGGTTGTCGGGATACGGTTCAAGTTCCTGTTGTGATTCACGCACTGCCTGCCATTGTCTTCACGGATCTAGATTCAGCATGTGTTCCGTTTTGTCATCCCTTTGCGGGCAATGCAACTTCCGTTGATGGTGTTCTTACTCAATGGTCTTGGACATTTCCCGGCGGGAATCCGGCGAATTCAGATCAGGAGAATCCTGGATTGATCTGCTATGATCAGCCTGGAATTTTTGGAGCTTCTCTGCAAGTCATCACGGAACATGGTTGTGTCTCCGACACACAAGTCGCCGGTATTATCAAGGCCTACCCGCTTCCTGTAGCGGATTTTTCAATCAGCACTGTTGCAACTGGCATATTGAATCCTGATTTCACATTCATGGATAATTCCTCAGGCAATGTAGTTCAATGGCTTTGGAATTTCGGAGATGGGTCTCCATCGGTTTTGGGTGGTCCACAAGAGCATCATTCATATGCCGGTTCTATGGTCGGGAACACTTTTTACCGGTATGAGACATCCTTGATTGTTACCAGCCGATATGGTTGTACAGATACCATCAGAAGACCGATTGACATAACACCTGATTTCACTTTTTATATGCCGAATGCGTTCACGCCGAATGGCGATCGGCGTAACGGTACTTTTTTCGGAAAGAGTTTCGGAGTGACCGAATATGATATCTGGATTTTCGATCGCTGGGGACTTGAATTGTGGTCTTGTCATCATGATGGGGACAATATCCCGTGGGACCGCTACGGTGAAGACGGAATGTCATCAGCTTGTAGATGGGATGGTACTTTCGAGGGTAAAAGGGTTCAGCAAGATGTCTATGTTTGGAAGGTGATTCTGACGGATGTATATGGTAAAAAGCACTCGTATTTGGGACATGTTACCGTTTTATATTAAATTCCTGTTTTGAGCATCTCGTTTTGAAAATAGAGTTCTAGGACTCATGGAAAATGGAACAGGTTCTTACATTGTAAGAACCTGTTATTTCTTAGTGGAGTCAATGCATTTACTGGAGGTATTTTCACTTGAAACGCGCTCCGGTCATGTATCAGATCATCATCGCTTCTTGGGCTTCCATTCATTTCACTGTAAAAATCACAGCAGTACTGCTTATCAGGCACGTTCAACAAGCTTGCAGTAATTTGTTCTGATCCGAATCAATGGCCACCTGCCATCTGCTGGTCGTAGTCAAGGCCTTGGGATTTCAAGATGTTCCTGGTCCTGATGGCATGCCAAGCCATGTATGCAAAACACAGTAGTGGCAACACGTAGCTTAGGTGAGTGAAGGTCATTCCGTATATGCCTTCCTTGCAACTTTTATCGAAATCACAAATCACACCCTGTGCCGGTGGAATGATAGCGCCTCCAAGGATCATCATGATCAGGAAGGAGGAACCCTGGCTTGTGTATTTCCCCAGTCCTGTAACCGCAAGTGCGAATATGCATGGCCACATTACGGAGCAACAGAGCCCGCCACTTATGAATGCGAAAGTGCTGATGTTTCCGGTTGTAAGTAGTCCTACGGTCATCGCTATCGTTCCCAATGCTGCAACCGTCATCAGCATTTTTGCAGGACGTTCGTTGGCGTAGAAGAAGGCTGCTACAAGGAACAGCACACAAACCACATAGATGAACATGTTTGATACATCATTCCCGCGAAGGTGGTTTACGCCGAGTATGACTCCAAAGGCTATGATTGGAACAAGAATTGTTAGCAGTTTTTTAGTGGATGGTGGGATGCTGAATGCAGAAACCGCACCTGTCCATCGCCCTATCATCAAGCTGCCCCAATAAAGTGAGATGAATTGGGAAATGAATTTCTCATCCAGTCCTCCGAATTCTTTCTGTTTCAGCAATGCGCCCATGTTGCTCTGTATGGTGACCTCCATTCCGACGTAAACAAAAATAGCGATCATGCCTAACACCAATTGAGGATATTGCATTGCACCCCAGCCATTGCCGTTCCTTCGTGCTGTAGACAATGCATAAAACAGCAGACCTAGAATGATTGCAAGTGATCCCAATACGAGGTAGATCTTTCCCTGCTCACTGAATCGGTCGTTGAAGAAAAGTAAAAGAATGGTAGGTACTGATATCATGAAAAGCAGATTCATCGCTTTGCCGCTTTTTTCCACTTGTTCGTCTTGCCGGATCTTGGGAAGGTTCTTGTTGAAAAGGAAGAACAATGCTACCGCTAGGAAAAGGCATGCAAGGAGAAGGTAAAGGGTTCTTATGGACTGGATTGTCGCACTTCCTCCGTCATTCAGGTCGCCGAACAGTACATAACTTACCGCGAGTGGTCCAAGCAGTGTTCCTAGCGAATTGATCCCCCCAGCAAGGTTAAGCCTGTGAGCCCCCGTCGCAGGACTTCCAAGTGCTATTGCGAATGGTTGTGCTGCTGTCTGTTGTAATGAAAATCCGAGTGCGATGATGAAGAATGAGGCAAGCACCATTGCGAAAGTAGCGCTGCTCATACCGGAGACGAATGCCAGCGATACCGCTCCGATAACCGACATAGTGAGCCCCAAAATGATGCCGTTCTTGTAGCCTATCCTGTTCAGTATATCCACTCCTGTGGCAGTTGAGAGCAGATAGAGAAGCAATGAACCGAAAAAATAGGCGCCGTAAAATGAGGTGTCGATCAGCTGTGACTGGAACTGGTTAAGCTGGAAATGTGTCTTGCAAAATGGAATGAATATGCCGTTGGAGGCTGCGACGAAGCCCCAGAAAAAAAACACCGTTACCAGAGAAGGAAGTGCGCCCTTGCTGTATGTGGATGTGGAAGTAGATGTGTCTTTCATTTTAGTTGCTGTTTGATACGAATATACTTTTTTATCGTTTGTTGCGAAGTCTTAGGCGTTGATTGATGTGAGTTCCTATTCTTTTGCCTTGTTCAAGGCTGGTCGACAGGGTCGGCTTAAAATGAATGCCTCCATAAAATCTGCTCATGGATGCTTCATCGGCGGCCTTGGAAAATGATTCGAAACGCCGCGTCGGCAGATCGTTGATGGTTTCGAGCGTATCGGTGAAAGCGAAGTTCTCCCCGAATAGATCGGTCAGCACAGTGGATGAGGCACCTGAAATCACACTGTGTCCGCTTGTGTATTCCGGAAATGGCGGTGTTTGTATGTATGATTTCCATTTCTCATCTACATATGCGTTGATCACTGTGATCGGACGTACATAATTCGATCTGTATTTCTCGGCCCAGCATGCGATGAAACCGTCAAGGAGAGCAATACTCACTTTTGAAAAGGCTTCGGCTGCCTTGGTGATATCTGATCCTGTTTCAAGCAGAGCGGTTGCTGTTATGCCGATCCAGTGTCCGCCTGGTGTCACCTTCTTTACAGCAAAAGTGAAATGCCCTTGATAAACTGTTGCAAATGGATTATCGTCCCAATACCTTGCTATAGCTTGAGTTGAACTGTCCATCAAGTTGGCCTCATATACTTCTCTCACCTGATGCATGAAGTCGGATGATGAAGCGGTATCGAAAGAAATGGGTCGTGAAGGAGCAAACTGGGACGAAGAGTCCAGGGAGAGCGGGCGTATCCTGTTCCAGTACGGCTCGAGTCCTTCCGCATAGTCGGGAGGGGTAGGCGACCACTTCCCTGGGGCATTCTGATATTTATATCTGGGGTAGGTCCTGGTCTGAATGTAATTGTCGCGTTTTGCACGTTTTATCACACTAGCTGAAATAGATTCCCCTAGTTTTATGGACCGGATCGTTATACTGTCTGTCAATGGAAACTTCAATGCTTTGTCCCTGGCGATTTCCCATGCTTCTTCCATGTCGGCTTCACTGAATACCAGTGCTTTCCCTGTAGCATAAAACGCGCGTAAGCCAGCAAGGTTGAAATCGTATGACTTACCGCTATCCGGTTTCGGCATCGGATCGAAATCTTTCAGCAAGGATGTGAGGGAATTCAATTCAGGATCGCTAAGACGTATTCCTTCATAGGCTGCAATATTGGCATACGCATAGATCCGTGATGCGATAGGAGGTGGAAAAATATCATGAAGGATGATAGCGGTGAGATCTCCATTCGCATCTACTAGTGCTTGGCAACCATGATCCGGTTTGGCATAGGAATCCCAGGGCTGAAATATCATGAAGGATAAGAAAGTACAGAATAGCAATCTCATCATGGTGTAATCAGATAAGTGACCACGGGTCCGTTGTTCATTGCGGCAACAAGCAGTTTCCGCCCCTTGGTCCAGTCCAATAATTGTAGGTCCCTGCAATCGCCTCTCAGTAAAAGTCCGCTGGAGCGGGGGGGGAGATAGGTGAAATTACCCGATCCGTCACCCAGCAATACATGTCCGAAGGTGGCATCTGCTCGTCCCATTTCTGCTCTTAGACCATGGTTGTTTCCAGCCATGATGATATCCTGATGTTTATCGCCATTGATATCTGTTGTGATGATCGCATTCACCGGCGCTTCCTGAACTTCATCCATGAGAGGGTGGAATTTGAATTTTCCTTTCCCGTGATTTTCGAACCACCCTGATCGGAATTCAGTAACCGATGACTTTCGGGCACCATCCAGCTGTGTTGGTGTGAAAATGCTGTCCATGGTGGC
>JBJSZR010000191.1:0-1002 GCA_046090385.1 Bacteroidota bacterium | reverse complement strand
CCTTCATCGATCAGATTTCGCCGCTTTATGTGAGTGGAGAGGTGGACGGTTATGAAAACTCCTACTCCTATACGGGAGGTGCCGACCTGAAGCTGGGTTTGAACGAAAGTTTTACCATTGATATGACCCTTTTGCCTGACTTCAGCCAAGTTCAGAGCGATAACCGTATTCGAAATCTAACTGCATTCGAGCAGATCTTCGAAGAACGCAGACCCTTTTTCAAAGAAGGCACCGAGCTTTTCAGTACGGGCAATCTTTTTTACTCACGACGAATCGGCAAAACACCTACCGGATACTATTCGGTGATCGGATCACTTGGCGAAGGCGAAGAGCTGACCAGGAATCCTAATACTGCCCACCTGATCAATGCCACCAAAATCAGCGGACGGACTTCCAAAGGTCTAGGCATCGGTTTACTGAATGCCGTAACCGGAAATACATACGCAGAAATCAAGCAGACGGATGGACGTGTCAGAAAAGTACTGACTGAACCACTCACCAATTTTTCAATCATCGTACTCGACCAACAGCTGAAGAACAATTCAAGTGTTTGGTTCGTGAACACCAACACCCTTCGAGAGGGAGCAAACCGGGACGCAAACGTATGGTCGGCAGGAACGTTACTTGAAAACAAATCTCACACGGTTCGGCTCACTTCAAAATACGCCAATAGTCTCGTATGGTCTACCGACGACGATCTGACAAAGGGACGGAGTAGTGGCTACCAGGGCGCACTGAAGCTGGAAAAAATCAGTGGCAACTTCCAGTTCGGCAGTTCTGCGGAATTCGCTGACAAGAATTTCGATAAAGATGATTTAGGTTTCATTTTCGTGACCGATTACCTGGATCTTGACATTTATGCGTCTTACAATATTTATCAGCCGTTTTTAAAGTATTTCCGTGAAGGAAACGCAAGTATATATCTTGATCGCTCCGGAAAACTAAGCAGGAACAACGAACTCATGAGCTCTTACCTGGCTGGCGACATGTTCTTGCTCACCA
>JBJSZR010000190.1:0-1882 GCA_046090385.1 Bacteroidota bacterium | reverse complement strand
GTTGTTGGGCCGACCTTATGATCCTGGCCCCCCTCTCAGCATCCACGCTTTCAAAAATGGCTACCGGGGCCTGTGATAACCTGCTAATGGCTGCTTATTTGTCGGCCCGCTGTCCTGTAATGGTGGCACCGGCCATGGATTTGGACATGTGGCAACATCCGACTACCCGGCACAATATCGATGTTATCAAATCTCATGGAGTGAGGATCATTCCGCCCGCCAGTGGCGAGCTTGCTAGTGGGCTTTCCGGTGAGGGACGGATGGAGGAACCAGAAAAGATCTTTGATGAGATCATACGTTTTTTCGTTGAAGGCCACTCATTGAGTGGCCTGAACGTATTGGTGACTGCAGGGCCTACATTCGAGCCGATCGATCCAGTTCGTTTCATCGGCAACCGTTCCACCGGAAAAATGGGGTTCGCACTTGCTGAGGAATTGTCGGCTCGCGGTGCACATGTCACCCTGATTACCGGCCCAACAAACCTGAGGGTTTCAGCTACGTCGATCAACAGAGTGTATGTGCAGACGGCAGCTGAAATGCAAAAAGCCTGCATGGAGGTCTTTGACGATTGTTCTTTAGCAATCATGTCGGCTGCAGTGGCCGACTTCAAGCCTTCTTCCGTAAAGCCTGGAAAAATCAAAAAGGAATCAGGAGGTCTGGATATCGAATGGGAACCCACTGTTGATATTCTGGCAGAATTAGGTCGTCATAAACGTGAGGATCAGGTAGTCGTCGGATTTGCCCTTGAGACGGAAAATGAGTTGGAGAATGCCAAAAAGAAGTTGGAGAAAAAGAACCTCGACCATATCGTCATGAACTCCTTGCGTGATGAAGGAGCCGGTTTCGGACATGACACCAACCGGGTGACGATACTGTCCAAGGATGGCAGTCAAATTGAGACGGGTTTGATTTCAAAGCATGAAGTGGCAATCAAGATCTTGGAAGTTGTGACATCCAAGTTTAAAAAGTAGTTTCTTTGCAGTATGAGGTTATTACAAGTATTGATTATCCTTTGTGCATTAATCGCCACGCAAACAGTTTCGGCGCAGGAACTCAATTGTTCTGTTTCCGTGCTTTCGCCTAACGCGACAGAAAGTGACAGGACGGTCTATACTCTTCTTCAGACATCCATCCGGGAGTTTGTAAATAACAGGAAATGGACCAACGATCAGTTCCTCAATCAGGAGCGGATTGAATGCAGCATCACCATTACCATTTCTGAGAGGGTGAGTGTGGACGAATTCAAAGCCAATATTCAGATCCAATCCCGCCGTCCTGTTTACAAGAGCTCTTATAATTCGCCGCTTTTCAATCATCAGGACAACGATTTCAATTTCAGATACCTTCAGGATCAGATACTGGAATTTGATGAAGCGAATATCTCCAGCAATCTGACAGCTGTGTTGGGATATTACTGCTATATGATCATCGGTCTTGATTACGATTCTTATTCTTTGGAAGGTGGAATGCCTTATTTCATGAAGGCGCAGACCGTTGTAAACAACGCACAGTCCTTGCCAGAACGCGGATGGAAAGCATTCGAAAGCCAACGTAATCGTTTTTGGTTGGTTGAAAACATACTTCATACCCAATTCAAAACCTTGCGTTCCTGCATGTACAAATACCATCGTCTTGGTTTTGACATTCTTGCTGACAACCTAAACGACGGACGGGCGGCTGTTTTGAATGCTTTGAAAGAACTTCGAACGGCTTACAATAATCGTCCTAACTCCTTTGCGCTTCAGGTCTTTTTCAATGCCAAGGCCGATGAAATCGTTTCACTGTTTTCTCAGGCTCCAGGTGATGAAAAAAGCCAGTTGGTTCAGTTATTATCTCTGATCGATCCGGCGAATTCGCTGAAATATAACGCGCTCTCCAGCGG
>JBJSZR010000189.1:0-5653 GCA_046090385.1 Bacteroidota bacterium | reverse complement strand
TACCATCACCCAGAACGGCAATGGCTGTTCAGCTACTGCCTCCACTACACTGACAGTCGACACCTGTAAGCCTTCCGTAACGGCCTCCAACGACGGTCCCATCACTTGCTCAAATCCGACACCAACTGTGAATGCAAGTGCGACAGGTTGTCTTGGAGAAACACTCGACTACCTTTGGTCGAATAGTGAAACAGGAATTTCCTTCACCACCGGATCCGACAACACCTACACGGTAACGGTCACTCAAACCGGTAATGGTTGTACGGCAGTGGCTTCTACGATACTCTTACGGAACGATGATGCTCCTCTGGTGAGTTGCAGTCCGCTCGACAGCATCCGTTGTAATGATGCAACAGCTGCATTGGAAGTGACGGCCCTTCCGACAACAGGCAACACCATCATTGGTCAGACCTGGCTCCCCGGTGGTGCTACCACGCCTACCATCACCGTCAATGACGGCTCTACCTACACCGTAACTGTCACCCAAAGCAACGGTTGTACCGCCACCAGCTCCTGCTCGGTGGTCGTGGATACGTGCCGTCCGTCAGTAACCGTCAGTAACAACGGACCCATATCATGTACCAACACCATTCGTACCGTGAATGCCGTAGGTACTGCCTGCTACAACTACAACTTGGCTTACTCCTGGAGCAATAGTGCCGCCGGGCAGAATGCTACCGTAACCGCCGGTGGTCTGTATACTGTGACCGTCACCCAACTGGAAAACGGATGTACAGTAACCGGTACCACCACGATGGCTATGGATACGTGCCATCCAGCGATTACTGCTTCTAACAACGGCCCGATTACTTGCGCTAATCCGACCAGGACAGTCAGTTCCAGCGCTTCGGTCTGCCCGAACGAAACGGTATCTTATTTATGGAGTAACAGCAACTCAGGAGCTTCCTTCACTGCAAGTGATGCAAACACTTATTCCGTTACCATCACCCAGAACGGCAATGGCTGTTCAGCTACTGCCTCCACTACACTGACAGTCGACACCTGTAAGCCTTCCGTAACGGCCTCCAACGACGGTCCTATCACTTGCTCAAATCCGACACGGACTGTGAACGCAAGCGCGATAAGTTGTCTAGGAGAAACACTCAACTACCTGTGGTCGAATGGTGAAACAGGAAGTTCCTTCAACACCGACAGCAGCAATACTTATAGCGTGACCGTGACACAAACCGTTAACGGATGTACAGCCTCCGCCTCTACGACACTTAGTATCGACACTTGCAGTCCCACTTTGACTGTCACCAACGATGGTCCTATCACTTGTGCGAATCCGACTAGTAATCTAACGGCAACCGGCAACCCTTGTTCGGGTGAAACGGTGTCGTACTTGTGGAATACCCAAAGTACTAGCTCCATAGTCAATACGGGTAACGCCGGGAGCTACTTTGTAGTCGTAACCCACAATGGTAACGGTTGTACCGTGAGTGGTTCCACTATATTGGCCGTTGATACTTGTCAACCAACAGTAGCCACTTCGGCTTCCGGATTTATCACTTGCGACATCAGTACTGTTACAATCTCGGCCTCGGCTTTGCCCTGCTCCGGGTCGTCAGTCAGCTTCTTGTGGCCTGACAACAGCACTGGAGGAACCTACACTACCACAACAGGTGGCTCATACTGTGTAGCTGTGACCGATGCAGGGAATGGATGTTCTGCAACTGCTTGCGAAATCGTAGCCGTTGATACGACTGCTCCTTCTTGTCAGATAAACGGAACTTATTCGGTTTCATGTGGTAGTACCGGTAACTCGATCACCGCCACGGTTAATACGCAGCCTGGAGCGACCTTCAACTGGTCGGTTCTCAGTGGCAGTGGCTATATCGTTGTAAGCGGAAACTCTCCAACACTTGTTTACGATGCCGGTTCCGGACAAGGAACCTTCCTGCTTGAAATATTGAATCCTAACGGATGTTCTTCATCCTGCACCGTAGATGTTTCCGCACTCTGCGATCGTTTCTGTACATACACGATGGGTTATTATGGTAATTCGAACGGAACGGCATGCAATGGCTTGAGAGCAAGTACATTCATGAGAACTCTGATAGGTGCCAATCCTATTGTGATAGGCGGTCAAAATGCAGCTGGACAGTTCAACCGTCTAACTATCGACTCCGCGAGTGTCAACTGTATGATCACGAGGATGCCGTCATCCGGTCCAAGTGTTCGACTGAACGGTGACGCAACCTGTCAGACTCCTTCCGGAATCGCATTGAACAGCAACGGAAAATTCGCCAACACACTTCTTGGCCAGACGATAGCACTTTCGTTCAACCTCCGCATCAATGGTGGTGCATTGGCGACTCAGCGTATCACCGGAGTCTATATGATCACCGCGGCTTCCAACGTGAATGGATGCGGTACCAACGGAACACCGGTACCCGGTACGGAGCAATATTATCAGATCCCTCAGAGCGTTCTCACCCAGCTAGGCAGTAACAATACTGTTGGCGACTTGCTACAGCTGGCAAATAATGCTTTGGCAGGTAGTTATTTGCCTTCGCCCGGAGCACCAAGCCTTTCCGAAATCAATGCGGCATTGGACGCCATCAACCGCGGATTCGATGAGTGCCGTGTACTGGTATCCTTCACCAATACATCTCCGGTACAGGCGCGTACAAACGCAAGTAACTCAGGCAACAGGTCCTACCAATTGGAAGCGGACGGTATGGTCAGCAAGGCCTACCCGAACCCTTTCAGCAGTTCCACCATCATTGAATTCAGCATCTCCGACTTCAATGACAAAGTAAGCGTAGAAGTTAGGGGACTTGATGGACAGCTTGTATCCCGACTTTACGAAGGACCTGTGAACGGCGGTGAAGTCGTAAAAGTGGAATTCGATGCAGCCAACATGCCTTCAGGAGTCTATTTCTACAGGATCATTTCAGGCGACCTGATGCAATACGGGAAGCTGTTATTGCAGCGCTGATCCACCGACTGATCATATTTTCAGAGGCTGTCTCAAAAAGACAGCCTCTTTTTTATCTTTTGAATAAAGCGGACTGAGCAATTACAAACCGATACTGATTAGTAGTCTTGATGACTGTGAAAGTTGGTGAGTTCAAATGCTAACGCCTCTTAACATGCTGTGTCAGATTGCTAAAAGATTACAGCCACGTACGTCTGAATTATCGACTCTTCCCAACACCTCGAAAGTGCCGTCAGACCTGACCCTTCCGACATCATCTGTTGCGATGAACGAGCAAGAATGAAGATTAGCAAGGTCGATGATATTCAGTCTGCCTGACTCGCCAGGTTGCAATGGTTGTTGTGGATCATTGATATCATAAGCAGTCACTTTCATCCATGGCGGGGATTGATAGATCCCTTTCCCAATTGACCATGCCTGAGAAAGGAGCTCCGTCATACCGTACTCTGAATGAACGGAATCAAGGCCAAAACCAGCGCACAGCCATTGATGTAACTCGGCACGAATCATTTCACGCCGTCGCCCTTTCATTCCTCCGGTCTCTATCAGAATGTTTTTATCGAAGCGATAGGTGTGCTTATCCAAAAGATCAAGCAGCGCAAAAGGAACACCGATCAATATGAATCGTCGGTCGTGTTCCAAAAGAAACATTATTCGTTCATGGAGTGCATCAAGATCATTCATGAAGAAACCGCTCAGTGGGTGAGACGAATGATCCATCAATACTTTCATCATATACACCAATGATGCATCGTCACGCTCAAGATACGAGGGAAGAAGGGCAAGCATCGTATAATGTTCAGGCGAACCGTAGGCGATTTCAAATCCCGCTAGAAGACTTTCCCTATAAAGGGACAAATCGGCAACCGGATGTCGAGAGGGTGTTTGTCCAGTGGTACGACTGCTGGAAAAAACTTTTTCAGCTTGCATGCCACTTGCAATGATGTCCAGTTCCTTGAAAAATGAGATCGGGAAAAACGGGATATGATGCGGATAATCCGCTTCTAACCCAAGTAAGTCGACATATCTTTTGAAAGGTGATAAATGTTCAAGCTGATAGGAAAGCACCTTTCTAGCCACTGATTCAAATCCGGCAGTTGTCCTTATTCCCAATATTTCCTCTCTCAGAGTCATATTTTTACCAAGCGAAAACGTGTTTTCACAAAAAAGAAGAGATTTTTTTCATCACCGAATATCGCAGAAAACTGCTGATTATCGCATTTGCTTCATTTCTAATCCAGATTGACTTCATTTTCAACTCCAATTGAATGTGATTTTCATAGGTAGGTACGCCTGTTTTTAAAACATCGAAAACCTCTGAAACCCTCGCTGGTAGCGGAGAAGAGACTGTTTATCAAACCATTGGAATGAAACATGACTGAAACCTTACAAAGCTATCCATGTAAAAGATTCTTGAGCAATCATCGTGAAATCCTCGACAGGCAAGGTGTTCAGGGGTTTTTAACTTCACAGTCAATCCAAATTCTAACAATTTCTTACACCCGTAAGAAGGACCAGGTCACTGGTCAGCGACCTACAAAACATGGAGTTAATATTGGTAAGACAAAACATCCCATCAGAAAACAGGATGCGAACTTACCGGTTTTAATCCAACACACGATTGACATGAAATACAACGTCGCAACAAATTTCCATGACATCATCGACGCCTGGTCGCTGGTGTACCGCCAATATCTGGCTGCATCACTCATCGAGCCGAATGCATTGGAACTTTTCACTTTCCCTGAATACATCAGTAATCAATCCGCCGTACTCATCGGTAAAGAGGGCGAAGATGTTGTTTGTACAGCATCCGGTATCCTTGATGGTGAAAAAGGTCTTCCGCTGGATACGTACTACAAAAACGAATTGGATTTGCTCCGCGGAGAGGGAAAACGACTGATTGAGATCGGCCTTGTCGCAGACTCCCGCAAAACCGACGGCATGGCAAATGCGGTCGAGCTCATGAATAACATTGCACGTTTCGGAGTACAAACCAATCACCTTGACTATGTTGTGGGAATCCACCCTCGTAGAGTGAATCTTTACAACCGATTATGGGGATTCAAACCAATTGCACGGATCAAGGAATATGACACCCTCAAAACCGCACCAGTGGTTTTATGCCATCTGGACGGAACAGATCCTGAAATCCGTCAAAAAGAGCTCAACCGGGATATTTCTACCAATTCCAATCACCTTGATTTCCAAAAACGCTATAAATTCAACCCCGAGAATTTCATCACCGATGCCGAGTTGGCATTGTCGATTGAATCATTCTTCTCGAGTTTATGGCAGAGCAACAAGGAATTGAAAGCAGCTTGAAAGCTGCACTCGGAGAGAAGAAAGTCGATTTTTCTCCGGACGCAATCCAACGCTACGCAGCAAGCATACACGGACCTGAATGCCGGCCTCTGGCAGTCGTTCGTCCAACGGAAGAAACCGAAGTCATAAAGCTCGTTCAACTGGCTGACAGGCTTCGTTTTCCGCTTTATCCCATTTCGCGTGGAAAGAATCTTGGCTATGGTGATGCGCACGGTTCTGCAGCCGGACAGGTAATAGTTGATTTGAGTGGTATGAGTCGCGTATTGGAAGTGAATGAAACGCTCGGATATGCCACCATTGAGCCCGGTGTTTCGCAGGAACAGTTCCATCGTCACCTAAAAGCCACAAGCTCCAGATTGCAGATGGATGTTACCGGAGCAGGAT
>JBJSZR010000188.1:0-1754 GCA_046090385.1 Bacteroidota bacterium | reverse complement strand
GGCCTTCAAGACTTGGCGTATGATGCCTGCGCCCAAGCGGGGAGAAATCGTTCGTCAGATCGGTGATGAACTGCGTAAATTCAAAGAGCCACTGGGCAAACTCGTTTCATATGAAATGGGAAAAAGCTATCAGGAAGGGCTTGGCGAGGTTCAGGAAATGATAGACATCTGCGACTTCGCAGTAGGTCTATCCCGTCAGTTGTACGGCCTTACGATGCACAGCGAGCGTCCGAAGCACCGCATGTACGAACAGTGGCATCCGCTGGGAATTGTCGGTATCATTTCAGCATTCAACTTCCCGGTCGCTGTTTGGAGTTGGAACGCGGCTATCGCATGGGTCTGTGGTGACGTATGCGTATGGAAACCGAGCTCCAAAGTTCCGCTTTGCGCAGTTGCATGCCAGAATATAATCAGCCGCGTATTCGAAGCCAATAATGTCCCCGAAGGTGTCAGTTGCTTATTGGTTGGAAACCATGTAGGCGACAGGATGAACGCGGATCCCCGTGTTCCGCTGATTTCATTTACCGGTTCAACCCGTATCGGACGTCGAGTAGCAGGGACTGTCGCACAACGCTTCGGACGAACAATACTTGAATTGGGCGGCAACAATGCCATCATCGTATCCCAACATTCTGACTTGAATATGGTGCTGGTGGGAACCGTGTTCGGTGCAGTAGGAACTGCCGGACAACGTTGCACGACCACTCGCCGTCTGATCGTTCATGAAAGTGTCTATGATAAGACCATCAGTGTGCTGAAAAACGCCTACGGCCAATTGAGGATAGGCAACCCGCTTGATGCACAGAATCATGTCGGACCTTTGATCGACAATGGCGCCGTTCAGCAATATCTCGATGCGATCGAACACGCGAAAAAAGAAGGAGGGAAAATCGTTGTTGAAGGCGGTGTTCTATCAGGCAACGGCTACGAAAGCGGTTGTTATGTGAAACCATGTATCATAGAGGCCAAGAACGATTTCAAGATCGTACAGGAAGAGACTTTCGCACCCATCCTGTATGTGATGAAATACTCTTCCGTAGAAGAGGCGATTGACATGCAGAACAATGTGCCGCAAGGTCTCTCTTCCGCCATATTCACCAGCAACATGCGTGAGATGGAGCAGTTCCTTTCGCATCAAGGAAGCGATTGCGGGATCGCCAATGTGAATATCGGCACCAGTGGCGCTGAAATAGGCGGTGCTTTCGGGGGCGAAAAAGAAACCGGAGGCGGTCGCGAATCCGGTTCCGACTCCTGGAAAGCATACATGCGTCGTCAGACCAATACGATCAACTATTCTACGACCTTGCCTTTGGCACAAGGCATCAAGTTCGACTTGTAAGCTTCATTTCAAAAAAATCCTTTTGCTGATTCCGGCCCCAATGAACCGGATGATATAGATGCCGGATGTAAGACCGGTTGCATCCATTCGTGTGCTGTTGCCGGATGCGTAAGAAGTGGAAATTTTCTTCCCGTCAACACTCAAAAGGACTATTTCATCCCGTATTACCGGCCCTTCCCATGAGATATGGATGGTGGTGGCATCAGAAAAGATCCTGATACCTGCCACATCTATGACCTGAGGCACACTGCTGGGAGGACAAGCATTCGGAGCATGGTTGACCGTAGTATCGATTGCTTCTGAAAAAAACTGGAGCACCTGGGCGAAACGCAGAGCCGGCGCATCGATACTGTGTCCGTTGTCGAAACAATCATTACCGTACTCGTAATTGGAAACTATCTCTGCACGGTAAAAG
>JBJSZR010000187.1:0-1501 GCA_046090385.1 Bacteroidota bacterium | reverse complement strand
GTTTACAAACTCCTTTGCCAATCTTCTGTTCGGCTCTGCTATCACAGCGAATCCGCCAGGCAGGAGCAAATTCTGTAGAGCTCTCATCAATGGCTCGAACATCCTACGCTCATACGCCACATCCGATGCCAGGAGAATGTCAGATGCGTAAGTAGAATCGGCCGATCTCCAATCCAACAGATGCACGTCCGGCTCATCGGACCGGTTGAGCCTCCAGTTCGCAGATGCCCACTCAAGTGGCTCCGGCATATAATCGGTCATACGAACACGAGTCGAATGATCTGCAGCCACGATTCCAGGCAAACCCAAACCGCAACCGATTTCGAGAACTGTCTTCGCTTCGAAAAGTGAACGGTTCGCGACAATCCAATTTGAAAGTCCGACAGCCGATGGCCATAATTCAGCCCAATAAGGAATCCGTTCGTCTGCGACATCTGGATGCTTTGCTGAACGGCTGACCAGTTCGTCGAATAACGCTTCCACATCCATTACACAACGGATCCGGTAAACCTTGTCACCTAGAGATATCGGATGTTCCAAAGAAAATTCCTGCATGCCACCGCAAAGCTAGTTTAAAAGGAGTGGATGAAATTGATGTATTTTTGATGCCATATGAAAGTATCGAAGCTCGTTTTTTCATTGACAATACTGGTAACGTGCCGCTTCTCTTCCTATTCACAGATGGCGATAGTACAACGAACAGATCTGGCACTTGGAAACGACCGGAAGAGTTATTCGGAATGGTTGGTGAAGCAAGGCTTCAACTTCGATACAGACGGGCAAGAGCAGTCGCGGCAAATGGCCTTTGGAATCGCACAAGTGATGGGCACAAAGCTTTACGGCGAAACATACCTGAATACTGCAGGGAATATCCGAATACGGCTTTTTACCGATACACTTTTCAGCATACGACAGGTGCAGATTACCCTTGCTAAACCTTTGCCCGGCGAGGGAGAAAAGTTCATTGCATCACTCAAGACAATAGGATATGCTACTGAAAGCAATTACAGGAACACAAGCGACGGCACACACAATTGTCTTCTTTCAAAAAATGAAAAACGTTTCACGATAGTCGATTCGAAAGAGAAAGGCTATCTGCTGGTTAAAGCAGTGATCAATCGCTGAAAAGCACATGGAAACACCCACAGTAAGTGTGGTCTTACCGTTCGTAGCAGAACGAAACTGGCTTTCGCAAGCTGTTGACAGCATGTTGCAGCAGACTTTTCAGGATTTCGAACTGCTGCTGATCAATAACGGCAACGATTCCGAAAGCATGAATACCGCCGAAACATATTCGAAAACCGACAAGCGGATCACCATCATCCGCGAATCTAAAACCGGTATCGCCCATGCACTGAATGCGGGAGTAACCGCTTCGAAAGGCAGTTTCATTGCACGTATGGATGCTGATGACATCTCGACCCCAAACAGGTTGTACGAACTGGTAACCCTTCTGGAAAAGAATCCACAAACCGGAGTCGTATCCTCCAGGGTGGAACTG
>JBJSZR010000186.1:0-5060 GCA_046090385.1 Bacteroidota bacterium | reverse complement strand
CTGGATAAGCTCACCTATGCAGGCAATCTTGCCAACCTGAAGGACATCGAAAACCGCCCTAACTACCACTTCATCCGTTGCGATATCACGGATGGTGCGGCAATACATGAACTTTTCAATCATCAACGTTTCGATGCCGTGATTCATCTTGCAGCCGAGTCGCATGTTGATCGCAGCATTTCAGCGCCCATGGATTTTGTAATGACCAACATCATCGGCACAGTAAACCTCCTGAATGCTGCCAGATCACTTTGGAGTGAACCTGCAAAAGAGAAGCGATTGTTTTATCATATTTCGACTGATGAAGTATATGGCTCACTTGGCTCGGAAGGCATGTTCACTGAAAAAACAAGTTATGACCCTCACAGCCCCTACTCTGCTTCCAAAGCAGGATCGGATCATTTCGTAAGAGCGTATCATGACACTTACGAACTACCTACAGTCATCACCAATTGTTCAAATAATTACGGACCGTATCAGTTCCCAGAAAAACTGATTCCGCTTGCCATCCATAACATCAAACATGGAAAACCCGTGCCGGTTTACGGCACGGGTGAAAATGTAAGAGACTGGTTATTCGTAGAAGATCATACAGATGCAATCGATAATGTCTTTCACCATGCAAAGACTGGCATGACCTACAATATCGGAGGCCATAATGAATGGCGTAACATCGACCTTATCCATATGTTATGCAGCATCATGGATAAAAAACTTGAAAGACCGATGGGGGAAAGCGCCAAGCTAATCTCTTTCGTGAAGGACAGGGCTGGCCATGATTTACGCTATGCCATCGACGCAAGTCTTATCGAGAAAGATCTCGGCTGGAAACCATCGCTTGATTTTGAAACCGGACTCGCGCGAACGGTTGACTGGTACCTCGACAACTCTGATTGGCTGGACCAGGTCACCTCCGGCGACTACAGGTCGTATTATGAACGTCAATACTCTCATAGATAAATGACATCGGACAAACATTCAACTTTTCATGGCCGGACTCTAAGTGAACTCTCCTTTCTTGTCACCGGAGGCGCAGGGTTCATCGGCTCCAACATTGTGGAGTACCTGCTCAATAATGGCGCAGGCAAGGTCAGGGTGCTTGACAATTTACTGACCGGCTATAAGAAAAACATCGATCATCTACTGAGTGATTCCAGAATGGAATTCATTCATGGAGATATCCGAGACCTTGAAACCTGCAAAACAGCATGTACTGGAATCGACTATGTGACGCATCAGGCTGCATTAGGATCTGTTCCGCGTTCTATCAAAGATCCTATTTCGACACACGCTATCAACGCCAGTGGTTTTTTGAATATGATACATGCGGCAAAAGAGGCGGCAGTGAAGCGATTCGTATATGCCAGTTCTTCTTCTGTTTACGGTGACCACCCAGTGCTTCCAAAAAAAGAAGATGAAACCGGAGCTCCTCTATCTCCATATGCCGTCAGCAAAAAAATAAATGAACTGTATGCTTCGGTGTTCCAACGCACATACGGATTGGAAACGATTGGGCTTCGGTACTTCAATGTGTTCGGTCCTAACCAAAGTCCTGAAGGACCCTATGCCGCAGTGATTCCGCTTTTCATGAGGGCGGCACTGGAAAAATCCGCTCCGAACGTAGATGGCGATGGTAATCAGACTCGCGATTTCACTTATGTGGATAATGCCGTGCAAGCGAACATACGCGCTTTCTTTTCAATACGTGCCGAAGCCACCGGCCAAGTTTACAATGTCGCTTTCGGAGAGAACATCAGCATCAATGAGCTTTACAATTTGATCGCTGAAATAGCCGGATCGGATGTGAAGGCGAATCATCGTGAGAGCCGCGCAGGAGATATCCGTAATTCATTAGCTGACATTTCGAAAGCGACCCGGCTCCTCGATTACAATCCCATGGTTGGCGTTCAGGAAGGACTTAGACGCACTTATGATTGGTTCATTCGTCAACCTGCCTGAAGCATGGGAATCTTCTCTGGCATCTTCAAAGGCAGATCCACATCACCTGTGTCTCCAACTCAGTCGGACTTTTCGTGCTTGAAAACAGATGTGCATTCCCATCTTATCCCGGGAATAGATGATGGGGTGAAAACACTGGAGGAATCCATTGAAATGCTGACTGGGTTGGTTTCCTTGGGCTTCACCAAAGCCATCACAACTCCTCATATCATGAGTGATTGCTACCGCAACACCCCTGAAATAATAATGAACGGATTGGAAAAAGTGAAGAACGGAATTTTGGAGGCCGGATTACCGATCATGGTAGAAGCCGCGGCTGAATATTATCTCGATCACGGATTCATTGAAAAACTATCATCAAAAAAGCCTCTATTGACTTTTGGTGGAAAGCATGTGTTGTTTGAAGTGTCCTATATCAATCCGCCTGATAGTATCAATGAGACGGTGTTTGAGTTAAGAATGCAAGGCTACCAACCGGTGTTGGCCCATCCTGAGAGATATCCTTATTGGTACGGTGACTTCGGAATGTTTGAAAAATTGCGTGAGCAAGGAGTGATGTTCCAATTGAACTCCAATTCACTTTGCGGTTACTATGGACCGCCAGCAAAGAAATGTGCCGAAAAGATGATTGAACTTGGAATGATTGATTTCATGGGTAGTGACATGCACGGAATACGACATTTAGAAGCGCTTAAGCGCACAGTACATGAAAAATATTACTGGAAACTCGCTGAGAGAGGTCTGCTCAACGGAACACTCTGAAATCAGATAGTCTTTTCAGACAGTGTACTTGACTTCACGGTTTGAACGAAATCATCGAACAAATAGCGGGAATCATGCGGACCAGGTGCTGATTCGGGATGATACTGAACACTGCTGGCTTGCCTCTCTTTCATTCGAATTCCTTCGATAGTGCCGTCATTGAGATTCAAGTGTGTGATCTCCACCTTGTCAGATTTTTTTACATCGTCGGCTATAACGGAAAATCCATGATTTTGCGAAGTGATCTCGCAGTGTCCAGTAATGATGTTTTTTACTGGATGATTTATACCACGGTGACCATTGAACATCTTGTAGGTGCCGATTCCGCAGGCTTCAGCCAGAAGCTGATGGCCTAAACAGATCCCGAACACAGGCAAGGCATCGGTAAGAATCGCCTTGATATTAGCAACAACACCATGCATTGCACCTGGATCTCCAGGACCATTGCTCAACATGATTCCATGTGGCTCCCACTTTCTGATTTCCTGGAACTTGGTTGTTGCAGGAAAAACATGTAAGTAACAATCGCGATCGGCAAGACTTCTAAGGATATTGCGTTTCACTCCGAAATCAAGTACTGCTATCCTAGTGGAAGCGGACGGATTACCGAAAAAATAAGGTTTAGGTGTGGTAACTAGGGAAGACAACTCGAGCCCTTCCATCGAGGGCACTTCGGAGAGCTGTTTTTTCAATTCGGATAAATCTGTTTGCTCAGATGACACGATGCAATTCATAGCGCCTTTGTGCCTTACATGACGCACCACAGCACGTGTGTCGACATCTGAAATGCCGACAATTCCTTGTGATTCGAAATAATCCTGTATGGACATTCCAGCTGATTTTCTGGAATAGGGAACATTGAAAGAACGGCATACGAGTCCGGCTATTTTGATTCCGTCACTCTCCACTTCATCGGCATGTATACCATAGTTACCGATGTGGACATGTGTCGCAACCAGTACCTGCCTGTAATAAGAAGGATCCGTGAAAATTTCCTGGTAGCCGGTCATACCTGTATTGAAACAGATTTCACCGGCTGTTGTGCCGATTGCTCCCGCGGCAAGCCCGTTGAATACGGTTCCGTCAGCCAGCAGGAGTACCGCTGGTTTTTTCTCCGGGTATCGAAGTGCCATCGGGAAACGAAGATACGGCAAAATGTTGCCCTACATCAGCATCTGTTGAAAACACGAGTGATTGTTAGAAACTCGCATCATGAAAAAAGGCCGGATAAACCGGCCTTTTGTTGGATAGAAGAGCGATTATTCGCTATCGTCCTCTTTTTTCGTTGTTTTCTTGCGGGTTGCCTTCTTCTTAGGAGCTTCTTCGCTGGCGGTTTCAGCTGCCTTTTCAGCTTTTGGAGCAGTGGCTTTCTTTTTGGTTCCTCCGCGGCGAGTGGTCTTCTTGGCGACACCACCTTCTTTACCTCCTGCGAGCAACGCGTTGAAATCCACCAACTCCATCATACACATTTCAGCATTATCTCCTGGACGGTTACCCAGCTTGATGATCCTGGTGTAACCACCCGGACGATCATTAATGCGAGGTGCGATTTCTCGGAACAATTCGGAGACAGCAGTTTTATTCTGGAGATAGCGGAACACCATACGACGCGAGTGAGTCGTGTCGTTCTTTGAACGGGTGATGATAGGTTCCACATAAACTCTCAAGGCTTTTGCCTTGGCAACGGTCGTATTAATCCGCTTGTGGAGGATGAGAGACGCGGCAAGATTGGACAGCAACGCATGGCGATGACTGTGGGTCCTTCCGAGGTGATTGTCTTTACGATTGTGACGCATATTATCTTATTGTTTCAGCTGACGAGGATATTCGAAAGCCTTATTGAAAATTAATCAGTCCTTCTTACGCTCAAGATATTTCGCTACGTTCATACCGAACGTCAAATTCTTGGCCCGCACAAGCTCTTCCAATTCAGTAAGGGACTTTTTACCGAAGTTGCGGAATTTGAGCAGATCTGACTTGTTGTAAGAAACCAAATCGCCGAGGGTTTCTACATCAGCGGCCTTCAGGCAGTTAAGTGCGCGAACTGAAAGATCGAGATCGACCAGCTTCGTATTCAGGAGCTGACGCATATGAAGTGTATTCTCGTCGAGTTCTTCTGTAGGAGTCTTTTCCTTGGTCTCAAGGGTGATCTTCTCATCTGAGAAGAGCATGAAATGATGAATCAGGATTTCTGCCGCTTCTTTTAGAGCTTCTTTCGGATGAATCGATCCGTCAGTAGAGATGTCAAGAACGAGTTTTTCGTAATCCGTTTTCTGCTCCACACGATAATTCTCGACAGAGTACTTGACGTTTCTTATAGGGGTGAAAATGGAATCAAC
>JBJSZR010000185.1:0-9835 GCA_046090385.1 Bacteroidota bacterium | reverse complement strand
TGGAACGACTTATTCATGGAGTCCGTCCACGTTTTTGAATACGACCAGCGGTGCCACTGTTACTGCACGTCCGACTACAACCACGACCTATACGGTTACGGGGACGACGGGTAGTTGTACGGGCAGTGCCACGGTTACGGTGACTGTTAACAACTGCAATACGGGTGTAAGCCTGGATATTGTAGCTTTCATCGAGGGCTATTCCGACGGTAATGGATCCATGGTACAGAGTTTAAAGCGGATTTAAGTTTCATTCCTAATATATACCATATTACTTAGAAGGAGAGGTTCAACGACATTTATATTCTTTCCCCTTTAGGCAGTCAAAAACATTGTAGTTTCCACAATAATGTTTATATAATTTTCGTTGGGTATATCATGGAACATTTTTAAAGGCGAAAAAATCAACATCGCCTTTCATTATCGTTACCATACCATCAGAATAACGAGAGTTACATTTTTTTATGAAAATAACATACGCCATGAAAATAATAGCAATAGTTATCGTATCCCTATGTTTTTTTATTTCTTGCGCACCTAAAGTTCATGAATTAACTAACGGTAAAAAATTTCAGACAAACAACTAAACCGTATTTTCAACAGAGCCTTTAAACAAGCTATGAAAAAATGTCTAAAGAAGATATGGAAATATTGAATGGTGTGGAGTATTACCGAGTCGACACCATTAGGATTGTTGAATAGGAAATGATTTTTCACTTTTTGGATTAAAGGTTGAACTAATTATTAATTCAATTAATCGTCAAACATAATTTTAATTTGTAACATCTTCTCTCATAGTTTTGTATTGGCAGCGTCTATTTATCGCTGATATTGACTTAGCGTCGCCTGATACAATACTGAACGATAATTTTAAATCAATTTGGTTCGATTAATTCAGGAACAATGCCAAAAACACACTCGGCTTTCTGAATGATATTTTAGGTCGAACACTCGTCTTGATGCGCTCGTTTAGGACCAATTTTAGCGTATAAAACCAGCCATATTTACTCTTCCTACCCTGATAGCCCTGTTGTCTCTTTCGTAATACTTTCCAGCAAATTTTGCAGAAATCCAATTCTTGATGCTTCAGGCCGAGCTGATGGGGAGCGTTAGTGGATGGGAGGTTAGAAATGACTTCTTTTTTTTAGATCCCTGTCAAGCAGGTCGAAGGGCGCACTTTAACCACTTCCATCATTAACTCTGCAACGAGTTTCTTCGATTTTTCTTCATTGAACCAGCAACCTATTCAGATTATTTCCGTAAAGAGCACGGGGAAAACTCCGCTCATCTGGTAAGATTGTATAAACTATGCTTTCGATCCAACTATTAAATCTGCAATAAAAAAGAACTGGAATATCATTGTTTTAAAACGGATTAAATCATTCAATTATACGCATCATGGAAAATAGATTACTAATCATACTGCTTTCTGTTTGCTTTTCTGCACATAGCAAACCCGGAAACAATTCCGGCCCGGTTAAAAGAGATTTTTTTAGTTCTTCAGTACACCAAACGGTCAGTAATCGACACGCTGATAATCTCAATCACACCGTTCGCTCAAACGACGGTACCATCCAATTACTTGGTGAATCATTTAACCCGGCGAATCCTGCGCCTAATTCGATATTCACATCTACTGACAGAAGGAACCCTAATCCTTCAGTCAATCGTCTCAGACAGGTGATGGATAGCGTTTACAACTGGCCTTGGAATGCCGGTGCTAATCAATGGGATTTGCAGCCGAACGGAAGAAATCTGAATCTTCAGTATGATTCCCGCTATAATCTGCTTTCGTACGACTACCAAACCTGGAGTGGCATTGAATGGTCGAACAACTATCGCTATTCGTTTACCTATGATGCTAACGATAATATTGAGACAGAATCCGGGAAAAACTGGAATGGCTCCGCATGGATTGATGATTACAGGTATTTTTATGTCTTTGATTCAGGTAACAAACTGGTTAGCGAAACCTATCAGACATGGGATGGTACGATTTGGGTGAATGATGCCCGATATGTGTATGCTTATGATTCGAACAATAACCTTTTAAGCAGGACGTATAAGAGCTGGGACGGCACTGCGTGGACCAACAGTTCCCGCAGGAATTGCACGTACGACGCCTTAAACAATCTGTTGAGTGCAACCTATCAGAATTGGGACGGATCTTCCTGGATTAATGCTTCAAATTATTTGTACAGCTATGCTGCCAATGGTAATTGCCTGGATGAAGTAATACAGGTATGGGGAAGTTCGGCATGGGTGGATGACTCCAGAAATTTTTTCACATATGACTCAAACAATAACCGCGTTTCCGAAACAAGTCAATATTGGGATGGCACTTCATGGTCCGATAGTTACCGTTTCGTTTATACGTACGATGCGAACGATAATATGCTTAGCGAGACGTATCAGAGTCTGATCGGTGCCGTTTGGACTGATGGCTACCGTACAGTTTACACGTATGATGCAAACAACAATGTGCTTACAGAGACCAATCAAGACTGGGTCAGTACGTACTGGGCGAATTCCTACAGTTCTTCGAAGTCGTATGACGCTAACGATTATCTGACATCAACCGTCCAACAGTTCTATGATTTGTCAGGCTTCATTGTCGTATCAGGCGACAGCACTAATTATTATTTCAATACGGTTACGGGAACAAATACCGCTTTTGGCGAAATAAAAAACACGGTTGTTTATCCTAATCCAGCATCTGAAAATCTATCTGTCGACATAAAACTTAGCAAAGCCACAGATGTCATACTTCAGTTGAAAGACATCATCGGAAAGAATATAATCGAGCCCATCTTATTAAAAAATGTATCTGGAATTCAAACCCGCTCCATTCCGACATCGCAATTGCCCAACGGCGTATATTTTCTTGAAGTCATTGCCGATGGTCTCCGCACTACCGAGAAAGTGATCGTTGAACACCGATAACTTCCAGACATCTGGCCGACGTATAAATTAGATGTCATGCTTATACATGCTGGGATATCATAAGCAGTTATTAGTGTTCAGTGCCATAGATTAGTAGCTTACCGGTTTCCGACGATCTGTTCTATGACAGATTTTAATCGGTAATGCAATCGATGCCTTCATGACCGGCTATAGCAAGAGATAAAAATCGGTTGCAAGTCGATCTTTTAATGGTACTGGCCTTAACATGTGTGTTGATTTTAGGTAAAGGGACAAGATGGAGTTGTTGTGAAAACTCGCCTTTTATGGATTACCCCTGCCAATATCCAGTGGTATGGTTGGAATATTACATCCAAGGCCGGAAGACGCGGACCTTTAAATAACTCTCTTTAAAATAGCGACCTTAGTAAGGAAGTCCGTTTCCTATTTCCTTGCATGCCGGATCCGCACAATAAGATGTAGAGCCTTCAAAGGCCAGTGAGTTCATCTTTCCTTCGTGTTCCAACGTGGCTTTTCCTGTGATGTATTGTTGGCCCTCTCCCGCACATGCACCGTATTTTTCTGTTAAAAATGTGACCTGATAGCCACTTCCGGAAAAAACCTGTTTAAGAGTATCGGATTGAGCGTCTAGAAATTTGAGAGAAATTTCCTGTCCTTTGAATTTCATTCTTAGATAGGATCCATCAGGATCGTTTTCCAAGTATTGATCAAGGCCGATTATTTTACCGTTGATTTGATACTCCACTCCGGGTTTTCCATCGTATTCAATCTCTTCAGGTACAAGAGAGGGATCATTTTTTATCGATGGAGAACAAGAAGAAAAGAGCAAGTGCAGCACAAAGACGAGATAAAGGTATTTATAGGAAATAAGGATCTTGGACACGCTTCGTAGTTTTCTGAAAGGTAGCTATAATATTCCGCGCTTGACTTTTTACAGGAACTATTCCAGTAAATTAAATTTTAGGACCAGTGTAAATATGTTTATTCATAATTTATTTGATCTACATTGCAGGATATACGTATTCATAAGATGACTGTCGAGCAACAATTGATGGTTCGAAGCAATAATGTTTGCGAGTTATGTGCAAGCGGCGAACCACTTATCATTTACACCATTCCTCCAGATTTAGGACCGGAGGCCGACAAATGTCTTTTGGTCTGCAAAGTCTGCAATGACCAACTAGAGAAGAAATACGACATGGATCCTGCGCACTGGCATTGTCTTCGCGAAACCATGTGGAGTGAAGTTCCCGCCATTCAAGTCGTTTCATGGCGCCTGCTGAACCGATTAAAGAATGAAACTTGGGCATCGGATGCAATAGACTTGATGTATTTGGATGAAGAACTTCTTTTATGGGCAACAGCTTCCGGGGATCATATGGATCAGGAGTCAGTCGATCGCCATCGTGATTGTAACGGTGCTTTACTTCAGACGGGAGACACAGTCACCTTGATAAAGTCGCTTGATATAAAGGGCTCGCAGATCAATGCTAAAATCGGAACAGTTGTTAAAAATATCCGTGTTGTTTCTGATAATACGGATCAGATAGAAGGCAAAATTGAAGGGCAACAGATCGTCATCCTGACGAAGTTCGTCAGGAAATCCTGATTGTCAATCGCATTGAATACACGGCTTATCGCTATAGCCGTTTCCAATTGCCCACGTGCGACAATCATTGTAGGTGGCAAAACACGGTAAGCCTTGATCCAGCGATTCAACGGTCCATGGAGTTGATGCAGGACAAGCAGTTCCGCAAATCTTGAATTCTTCATGTTCATCTTTTTCACATGTGATGGCGGTGAAAGAGAAGACCATTAAGAACAACGCGACAATCCTTTTCATGTCATAAACTTAATCCAAATATGGCACTATGACCCTGATATAAGTCAGTTCTCTTGACATCAATTGCGATTTAACCGATGCAGATTCACATGCTTGCGGTCGATTGACAGACAGCATACAGACATGATCTGATATCCGATAAAAACGCAGTCATCGGTCAATCCTATCACACCATTTGTGATGAATGAATGATCGTTCATGCGTACGCACAAAAGAAACCGTCAATGCGATCACCATCGTGCACACCAATGACATGCTACCGACATTTCACCCTCACGGGTGATTGCCTACACTGATTTTCTACTTGTATTCTTAGAACATGCGGTAGATCGACTCCATCATCTGGAGTTCCTTCTGCTGAGCAATCGGATTGAACAAGTCATTTCCGCCACCATTGAAGGAAAGTTCGATACGCATATTCGAATCACTCACGCGATTCAAGCGGAAAGTGAAGCCTTCAGAGAAGAACCATGACTTCTGCTTGACGTTGTACTCGAACTGTCCGGCTGCAGAATCGACTTTTTCGTCAACAAGTTTGTAATTCTTTTTCCTAAAAAGGAAATTGATCTTTCTTAAAACATCATTTTCCGGGCATTGTACTACTGTTGCTTTCATAATAATAAGTGTTTTTGATTATTTATAATCCAAATATAACCTTATCATTATAAATTGATTGTAAAATCTACCCCATTCATTGCAAATAAGGTCTCCACAGCGCTCCCGAATAAGGAAGTTTTTCAATGAACAACAATATAATAGTTGTTATCCACTATGTTTGTGGATATCATGTATAGCATTAAATGATCCAATGAAGTTTACTCGTTTATTCGAAACCAACCCGCCGAGCGATCAAAATCAGTCAACCCTAAGGCGCGAGGAACTGTATTATAGCAGTAAGTTTATTTCGGGAGGGAGAAGATGCAGTACCCGGTTATGTACTTAATCAGCTTTTTAAAGACCTAATACCATTAAGGCGACTCACAAAAAAAATATCGCTGAGCGGTTAAGTTTACGATCAATTATTCGGCGCCCCGGCATCGATCCAGCACATCACTTTGTTCTTTTCCGCATCAGACATCGATTTTCCTTTCGGCATCGAACCGTTTGCGATAGAGGCGCGAATCGCATTCGCATCGTTTTTCATGCCGTTATAAGATCCGTATTGGCTGTGGCAACTGACGCAATTGGATAAAATGGCAGGTTTAACATCGACAAGATATGACTTGGCGGGACCACTACAGTCTGGTTGATAATTGGAAGCGTCTTTTTTACACGAAAAGGCTATGAAGGTTATTACGAGAAGTACTGAAGCGAAGCGCATGAGTTATGTTTTAGTTTGGCAATCAACAATGAGATTATAACAAATCGAAAGTCTATTGTGTTCAAATTAGCATAACAGACATTCTGTTTTCAAAAAAAACAAAAATCAGCTTTCACTAAAAGGGCCATTCATTAATTTGTGGAAAAATCGACCATTATAAGACCATGAAAAAGCGAATACTTTTTTTCTTTTTTGTGATGTGCACATCACTAGTTCTGAATGGTTTTGCCGGAACCGGTAGCGATAATATCATCGGCGTTTGGCTGAACCAGGAAGGAACTGCACATGTTCAGATTTCAAAAAACGGGTCAAGATTCACTGGGAAAATAATATGGTTAAAAGAGCCGATGGAGAACGGGAAGCCCAGGGCAGACAAGAATAATCCCGAAGCAGACAAGCGTTCGATACCCTTGCTGGGACTGACCATCTTGCGCGACTTTGTTTATGATGCCGATGATGCCGAGTGGACTGACGGTACTATCTATGATCCGAAGAACGGGAAAACATACAGCTGTATCATGACCATGGAAGGCAACCGTTTGAATGTGCGAGGCTATATCGGTATTTCACTGATTGGAAGAACCGCTGTATGGACGAGAGTCAGGTAACGGCTGAAAAAAACCAAAAGCTGCCACCATCACCTACAATTGTAATTGTAAGCGCGCAGGCATCCATCGCTCCCAAGCTGTGCTCCCTTTTTCCAAGCCTCACAAGCCTCGGATTTCCTGTTGAGCTGATACAACGCATCGCCGCGTCCACCGTACAGTAACTGCTTTATTTCATCAGTCGAAGAACTGGTGATGTTCTGTATTCCGACACTGAAATCAGCAAGGGCCTTCATGTAAAGTCCTTTCTGTTTGTAAGCGTATCCACGATTGTTGAATGCATAAAGATCCTTGCTCTTTGAAAGGACCACAGTATAATCTTCGATCGCTTCGTCGTATTGTCCCGTTTCATTGTAGGCAAACGCCCTGTTGGAGTAAAGGTCGGCATTCACCGATTTCTGAATGGAAATGATTCGCGACAGCGTTGAGATGACACCATACCAATCTTGTTCCTCTTTTTGTTTGTAGAATATTTCGTAAAGCAGATCAGTGTTGCCTTGATTTAATGCCATGTACCGATCTATGTAATTCATGGCTGTTTCAAGATCGTTTTTTTGCAAATAGCATTTCCCAAGCACAGCCAACGCTTCACAGTCCTCGCCTTTGGAACGTAAAACCTCATTCAATACATCGATCGCCTCATCATACTCTCCGGAATTATAGGATTGATAGGCCACGGAAATTTTCGATTTGTTCTCGAATTCGACAAACTTCCTTCCTGGATCCATCATCCACTTTCCTGAAGGAGAAACATATATCTTTTCGTCTTTGTAAGTCAAATAATATCCGATGCGATTAAACCGCATTTCTGTCAGGTGCTCCTTATCGATTTTACTGTAATCAACCTTTAAAATCGTGTTTTTATTTGAAAGATCATAAACGATATATTGGTTATCGCTGCTATGGGCTACGATTCTTGATCCGTCTGTTGAAAATTCCTGAATGGAATAACCTTGCAACACGGTTTTTCCGGATGCATCGATAATCAAAGGTTCCGAAATCGAATTTCTTATACGGCTGACAGTCGCTACACCGTTCATGAACGGCATGCCTGAAGAAAATGAAAAAGGAATGACAACGGTTCCTGCACTGTCGAGATAGCCAGTACCGCTTTCGTAAGAAAGAACGGTTTTCCCTTCACTGAAACGAGCTCCATCGGAGTAGATAGGATATTCGCTATACGACGGATATTCATTCATTGTCCCGATGCTTCTTTGAGTCGAATTATAGCAGTACTGTTCCATTTCATAGTAATCACCTTCTTCGCCGTAAGCGCCATAATCTTCTTCCATGTAGAATGTGGATTCATAATTCATCCCGATTACCAGTTCTCCTTTTTCATTCACGAAACCCATTTTATCTCCACTTGCAACGGCGATAAGTCCATGACTTGATTCTCCGAAATTCTCGTAGGTATCATTGTTGACAAAGCCCTTTTCGCTTAAGGAAAACAATCGGAATCTGACAGGATAGTCTTCTGTTACTCCAACTGCAATCAAATCATCTGAAACCTGATTGATCGAGTTGTAAGAGGCCTTGATCAGCGTGTTTCCGTTTAAATCGATGAACCCGTACTTAAATGCATCCGTTGCCATTATAAAACCGCTTTTGGCACCACTGAGCGAAGCGTTTACAGCAGGAATAAGTAGTGACAGACTGGATGTGAGGGCTCCGAATTTCCCTCTTGAATTGAATATGAAACAGCCATGCTCAGTCTGATAAAGGCTCTGATATTTTTGACTTATTATCTTGTCAGAAGCATCGATAATGAAGTACTGCTTGTCCATGCTTACAATGAATCGGTTTCCGTTCACATTCGTTATAGTTTCGTATTTTGTCGGGATAAAAATTCCTTTTGACTTCAGGTAAACCCCTGATGAATATTTTTCACCTTTTTTAATCGAGACAAAAACCAGGCTGTCATTTTCCGGATTAATGGACGAATACGTGCAGTCCAAAAGTTTTTGTCCAAACAAGTCGTAAGCTCCGTAATCATCTCCCGATTTCACAATCAGAAATCCCCTCTTTTCATACGCATCATCATATATCGAAGGAAGTATCTTTTTCCCTTTATTGTCCATTACGCCCACTTTATCATTTTCAAGGATCAGGAATAGACCAGAGGCGGTCGGTACGATTCTATCGAATTGTGAATTCGAGAGGGAATCCTTGAAAACATAATAAAGGGACGATTTCCCATTCGCACGCAGGTAAGGCAAGGCAGAGAATTCCAGATCCAGCAGTTTCGCTCTTGCTTCTGGAACATGCTTCGAATCAGGAAACTCTGTGATGAAATCGTTGAGTGCTTTGATACTGGGGACAGCGTTCAACCCTCTCCAGTCCTCTTCTTCGATACGATCCAAAGCGGACTTTGCATAAGGGGAGTTTTTGAATCGCTTTGAGAAATCCAGAAATGATTTTCGTGAATAATCATTCTCCATTGTCTTCCATGTCGCCCCTGCCAGCAATAATAATGCTTCGTCGTATTGCAAAGCATCAGGATAACTCCTGATGAATTCTTCCAAAGCGTTCACGGATCCGTCATTTTTCGAGCGGGCGAATGCGAGAGCGTGTACCTTCAGTCTTGCTTGTTTTGAAAACTTCGATGCGGGTCTTTTTTTAAGGAAAGCCAGATAATCCGATTCCCTGTCTGTAAAACAAACACTTGCGAATTCAAGACTGTCTCTTAAGTCTTCAGCCTTCCATGCGCAATCCACTTTAGGGTATTTGGATATGAATTCGTTTATCTGTTCAAGGCTGAGGTTTCTAGTGTAGGCCACCAGCATTTTATTTTCCATGGCGGTTTTCAGTCCCCTGTATTTGTCGGCGCAAAATCCCAGCTCATCACACCAATCTTTTGTCTCCTCTTCCGGAGAATACTGTAATCTTTCGAAAGATTCATTTAGATATCTGTAAGCCTCATCCAGGCTACTCGTTCCTGTGCTTGTCTTATCTTCATAAATATATCTTACGAACAGACTAGGCGGTCGTTCGCCTTCTTTCTCTTCGAATTTCAATATTTTTTCAAGCGCATCTTCCTTTTTTCCTTCTTCGATATCCTTGATTGCAAGTCGAAGCTTGCGCACTTGTGCCGACGAATGATTCGTGGGATTAATCGCTGTGAAAACTACCATCAGCACGATA
>JBJSZR010000184.1:0-644 GCA_046090385.1 Bacteroidota bacterium | reverse complement strand
TATTGGTATTCACTGCGCCATCGCCGAGAACCAAATCAATGCGGCTGCCTTTATGGATTTCCTTTCCGGGAACAATGGGCACTCCGCGAAAAATCTGATCCAGTACTGCATTTTTAGCCAAATCGGGTTTGTAAGTCACTCTGCCCAATTTCAGACCGTACGATTCAAGTATGGTCTCCGCATGCCGGTAACTGAGATCGATGAGGTTAGGCATCTTGACCTTCGGTGGCTTCTTCGCATTCACCGTAAGGTAAATGGTTCTTCCTTTCTTCACTTTGGATTTTGCAATAGGATCCTGGTCAAGAATGATGCCCGGTTTTTTTCCGGTTTCGAAGAGTGAATCGATCACCTGGAACTGCAAGCCGATTTCAGAAAGCGCTTGTTCCATCTTATCCTGTTTCATCCCTCTCAGGTCAGGTACTTCCACGGCTTCACCGTGATGAGTGTAGATGGAAAGCCACTCCAGCATTACGAAGACGGATGCGAAATAAATAATCACAGCAGCGGTGAGGCTGTAAATGAATTTCCTGCTCTTCAGGAAGGAGATGATGGAGTTGCTCATCAGTGGAAAAAACTGTTCATGCGTGTACGGCTTGCCTGCGCTTCTTCCTGGATATGCCGTAAGTAAGAATTCTGTCGATGAA
>JBJSZR010000183.1:0-4048 GCA_046090385.1 Bacteroidota bacterium | reverse complement strand
GTGCATCAATACTTGGTCCGACAATTCGTATGATGGGCTCGGGATAAACACCAAATAGAAAAATCAGCGCCACAATCGGATACAGTACTGCTTTTTCCGAGTTGGTCAGGTCTGTAAAGGACGCTGTAGCCGGATTTGTTTCTCCAAGCATGGAGAGTCGGTAGGCGTTCAACATGTAAACGGCGCCCAGAATAACAGAGAGGCCCGCAACTGTGGCAATCCATCCGCTGTATTTGAATATACCATTCAGCAACATGAACTCTCCGATGAATCCGTTGGTAAGGGGCAGCGCAACGGAGCCTAACAAAACTACAAGAAAAGCGGTTGAAAAGGCGGGCGCCAACTGTCGGATGCCACCAAGCTTGTCGAGCTCGCGAGTACCGGACCTGTTGATCAATATGTCCGCAATGAAAAACAGGCCTACCACATTCACGCCGTGGCTTAGCATCTGAACAACACTTCCTTGAAGCCCCTCTTTTGTCAGCGAAAATACACCTGCGGCAATCATGCCGACGTGAGCAATGGAAGAATAAGCAACCAGTCTCTTGAAGTCGTTTTGCATCCAAGCAACCAGCGATGCATAAACAATACCGGCAACAGACAACCACATGGCGATATCGCCCCACTCAGCAAATGCGCCCGGCACGATCGGCAACAACCAGCGGAGGACGCCATAAACCCCCATCTTCAGCATGATGCCGGAAAGCAACATCGTTCCTTGTGTGGGAGAATCTGTATAGGTGTCGGGCTGCCATGTGTGCAACGGGAAGATCGGCATCTTGATAGCGAACGCAAGAAAGAGCGCCCAGAAAACCAACGATTGCGCTGGCGACGACAAGTCAAGCGCGTAGAATGAATCGATTGCAAAATCCTGACCGACGGTAGCGCCACGAAGCCAGATGAAAGCAACCAACATAAGAAGACTTCCAAAAAGCGTGTAGATGAAAAACTTAAGAGTAATGCGTTGCCGATCTGCGCCCCCCCAGTTAAGACAAATCAGATAAATCGGAATCAGGGCCAGCTCCCAGAATACATAAAAAAGAAATCCGTCGGTTGCAGAAAACACTCCTACAAGCGCCGACTGCATCGTCAGCATCAGAGGATAATAGAGTCTGGTTTGCTTGATTTCGCGACCGAAAGAAGAAAGGACGATCAATGGCACTAATATGTTGGTCAAAAGCACCAATAACAATGAAATGCCGTCTGCCCCCACGCTCCAGGATATTCCAAGAGCGGGAATCCAGGGGCAATTATCAACGAACTGTCTGCCTCCCTGTGGATCGAAACCTGCGGCAATGACCAGAGAAAGCAACAGCTCTATCATGGAAAATGCAAGTGCAACGGTTCGAGTGTTTCCTTTCGTCAGCACAGCGATCAGAGCGCCCACGAAAGGAAGCAGGATGAGTATGGTCAGAGGAGAAGTGCCTGGGCCGAATAGGTTCATGACGGATTGGTTCAGCGGGCAATGAGATTATAAAACAACACAACAAGAGCACCGAACACCGTGGCAAAAATGTAGAAGCCCACATTGCCCGTTTGTATGCGCCTGGATCCGTCGCTGACAAGGTGTACTCCGGTATTGATAAGCTTTACGGTTCCGTCAATTACGACCGGCTCGATGATGCGGTTGAAAAGAAAGCCTATTGCGCGAATCGGACGAACGATCGTGTTCTGATAAAACTCGTCGATCAATAATTTTTTGTTCAATAGTCTGAAAGAAGGGGAGAAGGAGCTTTCGTCAGAAGGGGTGACATTTCCCGATACAACAACCGACCGATGCGTCCAGTAAACGGCCGCTCCAATGGCTGTAAGCGTCGCAATCATAAGCGCCCACTCTGTTGAATGTGAAATATGTTGTCCGGAAAACGCTCCTGGAGAAGACATCAAGGAGTCGAGATAGCCGTTCAAAAAGTGTTTTCCTCCGAATATTTCAGGAATACCTAAAAATCCACCGAGCGTACTTAGAACAGCGAGCACTATGAGGGGCGCTGTCATCGATGACGGCGACTCGTGCAAATGGTGCTCTTGTTCCTGGGATCCGCGGAAGGAACCGAAGAAGGTCATGAAGAACAGTCGGAACATATAAACTGTCGTCATGATCGCCGTGATAGACAACACAACGAAAAGGAGCTTATTCTGTGTCCATACATGTGCAAGTATTTCATCTTTTGAAAAGAAGCCCGCGAAAGGAGGGATGCCACTGATAGCGAGCGTGCCTATCAAAAAGACCAGATAGGTGATCGGTAGTTTTTTACGCAAGCCGCCCATTTTCCGCACATCCTGTTCTCCGCTCATTGCGTGGATAACACTACCCGCAGCAAGGAAAAGGAGCGCCTTGAAGAAAGCGTGCGTAACTACGTGAAAGAGGGAGGATACATATGCGCCAACACCGAGTGCCGCAACCATGAAACCAAGCTGCGAAACCGTAGAATATGCCAACACTTTTTTGATGTCGGTCTGACCAATGGCTATAGCTGCCGCCATCAGGGCGGTAAACGCTCCGACATACGCAATGATCTCAAGGATGAACGGCGCTATCGAGAAGAGGATATTCGATCGTACCACCATATAAATGCCGGCGGTTACCATCGTGGCGGCGTGTATAAGCGCAGAAACGGGCGTGGGTCCTGCCATGGCATCGGGTAGCCAGGTGAACAGCGGGATCTGGGCGCTTTTTCCGGTGGCACCAATGAACAACAAAATAGTGATCGCAATGACTGCAGGTTGATTATCGGCCATGGTTGCGGCAATCGGCAGCACATCGGAAAAAGCGACTGAACCGAACTGAAAGAAGAGCATGATTACTCCCAGCAAGAAAGCAAGGTCGCCGATTCGGTTCATGATGAACGCTTTATTGGCGGCCTTGTTGTACTCCTGGTTTTTGAACCAGAATCCGATAAGCAAGTAAGAACATAGTCCTACGCCTTCCCATCCGACAAACAAGACCAGATAGTTTGCGCCGAGGACCAACAATAGCATGAAAAAAACGAAGAGATTCAGATAAGAGAAAAACCTGCCGAACCCGTCATCGTCGTGCATATACCCTAGACTGTAAATATGAATAAGAAGGCCCACGCCGGTGACCACAAGCAACATGATGGCTGAAAGATGGTCAACCAAAAAGGAGAAGTCCACCGACAGCGTTCCAGCGCTGAACCAGTGGAAAAGTTTGACCGTTACCGGCTCCACTCCAAGCGAGAAGAATACGGAAACAGATACAACAAAAGATGCGGCGATGGCTGTTGTGCCAATGATGCCTGACAAGCTTTTAGAGAGCCGGTTGCGGCCCAGTGCGATAACCAGAAAGCCAACAAGTGGAAACAGCGGGATAAGCCCGACCGATTGGATCATAAGGCGCAGAATAAGGCGTGCAAAAGTACGATTAAATCACTGGGGAACGGCTCTGTATTGGCAGTGCGTTCAATTTGATTTAACAGCTGTTTTTTGTTTTCCGGCACGAGCATAAGCCTTCTTGCGAGCTACTGACTTTTCTTCCAAGGAAACTTGTTCGGTGGAGTGATCTGAATAACCATTCTCAGTATAATGAGAAACAAACACGTCGAGATCCAAGTTGTTTTCGATCGCGTACGATTCAAGCTTTTCCAGCTCTACGGCCAGTTTTCGTAGTTCTTTTTGCTGCTCTTCTGAGAGTGCCATGGTCTCTTGAGTGGTTTCTTACAAAAGTATCGGAAGGTGTATGCTGATTACCTTCCAACAGGTCCTTTTTAGGCTGGGTTATCAACCGACAATGTTAAAAAAGGTGTTAATTGTCTGTTGAAAAGGCTTTTTTAGCTTACAAAAGGGGCGTGTTTAGCCACGAAATCAACGCTTATTTGCTATCGGATAGGGGATATGATTTCGTCCACAAAAGGCGGTTTGTAACGCGTGTGCCTTCTTCGTAGGAGTCTGCAAATCGAACCTTGAGGTAGTTTTGCGGAAAGTCATACGTGTACTCCATTTCGCCTGCTTTGCTGATCACCGCCTGCGCTTTTGAAAACTCATTTGTTTCCTTGAAAAAACTCCTGTACAGATAAACCCCCTTTACGTC
>JBJSZR010000182.1:0-1837 GCA_046090385.1 Bacteroidota bacterium | reverse complement strand
TTTTGGAAGAACGCGGGTTCCCTGTAACCGAAATAATACCCGTTGCTACCGAAAAGTCGGTAGGGAAAGAGATCCATTTCAAAGGAAAACCATATAAAGTAGTGCTTCCTGTCGATGCCATTTCAATGCGTCCGGCTATTGCATTGTTCTCCGCTGGCGGAGGTACCTCTCTGGAATGGGCGCCAAAATTCGCGGAGGCGGGCATCATCGTAATCGATAACTCATCTGCATGGCGGATGGATCCATCGAAGCCTTTGATAGTGCCTGAAATAAACGCTGATGTCCTCGATTCATACGACCGCATCATCGCAAATCCGAACTGCTCCACGATACAAATGGTGATGGCGCTTCATCCGCTACATAAAAAATACGGCATCAACCGAATTGTCGTTTCCACCTACCAGTCTGTTTCAGGTACTGGAAAAAAGGCCATCGATCAGTTGATGAATGAACGCCAAGGAGTCCGTGGAGAAATGGCTTACCGTTATCAGATCGATCTGAACCTTCTTCCGCAAATCGATTCTTTTTTGGAAAACGGTTATACAAAAGAGGAAATGAAAATGGTGAATGAGACACGTAAGATCCTCCGAGATGAATCGATCCGCATAACCTCCACCACAGTCCGTGTGCCGGTTAAAGGTGGTCACAGCGAATCCGTGAATGTGGAATTCAAAAACGACTTCGAGCTCTCTGATGTAAGAACTTTGCTTTCACAGATGCCCGGCATCGTTCTGGTTGATGATCCATCCAATCAGAAGTATCCTATGCCCCTGGATGCAGAGGGAAAAGATGAAGTATTCGTGGGAAGGATCCGAAGAGATGAATCTCAGCCGAAAACACTGAACATGTGGGTGGTGGCTGATAATCTTAGGAAGGGCGCCGCAACCAATGCCATTCAGATAGCAGAATATTTGGTCAGCAAAGGGATCATTTCCTGATCAATTGGCCCGGAACTCTGAACGTACCGTTATACTGGCGGTCTTGTAACGTGAAGAGGTATTGAATGCTCCTCCATAGCTGTAATCTTCGTTCAAATTATAGCCGGTGATCTGAAAAACTCCCATAGAGGATTTGACGAGTTCGCCGAGTGATCCTCCACTGTTGTCCGAAATGGTTTCAGCACGCTTCTGAGCATCAGATGCCGCCTTGGCCAAAAGGTCGATTTTCAAATTGGATAAACTGGTATAATAGTAGGAAGGGGCTTCGGAATTGAATTCGATTCCTTGTTGAATCAATTCGGTGACCTGACGAGAGACTGCTTCTATCTTATCAAGATCCTCTGACTCAATGGTGACCGATTGGGTCAATTCGTATCCGCTAAAGCGCTGTGCAGTCTGATTCCCCTGATTATCATAGATGTTTTCGAACTGCTTATCGATTGCAATGGATGAGAAAACGAGTGTAGAGTCAGGAATACCCTTCCCGATGAAATACTTTCGGATGTTGTCCTCATCCGCTTTCAAACCTGAATAGGCTTCTTTCAAATCGATATTCTTCTTGGAAAAACTACCGCTCCACACGATATAATCACTGGAGAAGTCTTCAGTAGCAAGTCCGGTCACAACAATTGTTTCCTGTGAACGAAAACGATAATTCCACGCTCCTCCTAATACACTGGCTGCAACGATGACTGCCAAGGATATGAGAATGGTCGATAAGTGTTTTTTGATTTCAGAAAAAAATTGATTCACGATGGTCGGGGTTTAGGAAAAACTAAATGAAAATTCTGATAATCAAAGGTAGTAATATCAATAAGCCCTGGCGCTGATTCCCTCTATATAATTGACAAATGCTCTGTTCACCACTCTGTTTCCTCCAGGAGTCGGATAATTACCGG
>JBJSZR010000181.1:0-6630 GCA_046090385.1 Bacteroidota bacterium | reverse complement strand
AAGACACTGCTAGTGAACACCATCGCTCAGTCACTTGGTCTAACCTACAACAGGATCCAGTTCACTCCTGATCTCATGCCCTCCGATATCATCGGTACGGAGGTATTGGATGAATCAAGACAGTTCCGCTTCATCAAGGGTCCGCTTTTTGCGAACATCATTCTGGCAGACGAGATCAATCGAACACCTCCTAAGACCCAGTCCGCATTGCTTGAAGCCATGCAGGAATATGCTGTCACTGCTGCAGGTAAGCGTTATCCTCTTGAACAGCCGTTCTTCGTGCTTGCAACCCAGAACCCGATCGAACAGGAGGGAACCTACCCGCTACCCGAAGCTCAGCTCGATCGTTTCATGTTCAATGTGCTCCTCACATATCCTGACCTCCAGGAGGAGATCCAGGTCGTTAAGAATACGACCTCCGATTTCAAGCCCAAAGTGGAAAAAGTACTTACCGGCGAGGAGATCACTTATTTTCAAGAACTCGTACGCCGTATTCCGATTCCTGATAACGTATTGCATTACGCTGTGCAGCTGGCTACCAAGACGCGTCCGAACACAGCTCAGGCTACCAAGGATGTGGATTCGTATGTTTCATGGGGAGCAGGTCCGCGTGCATCTCAGTTCCTCGTTGTAGGTGCGAAGTGCCATGCGGCATTGAATGGAAAATTCTCACCGGATATCGAAGATGTGCGAGCTGTCGCAGTTCCGATACTTCGTCACCGTATTGTACGAAATTATCGTGCTGAAGCTGATGGAGTGAGTGTGGAGCAATTGATCAGTAACCTTCTAAGGGCCTGATCTCACCGCTTTTTACCGAGCGTTTATTCTTATGTGATTCCTCGGCAGATTCAAGGTTTTCCAAAGCGACCTGTACCTGCAGTTGACCGAAGTCTACTAAGACATTGTCCTTCCTTATCTCCTTGACAATTCCCGTTTGCTTGCTCTTTAACATCCGCACTTCTGAGCCGACGATTATTTCTCGTCTCAACTTTTGAAGAAGTTCTTCCCGTTTCTGAGCCAGTCGCTCCGCTGAATTTTCGAGTGCCTTCCGCTTTTTCTCAGAAGTCATTGTTGCAACGAATTTGCCGATGACAGCCTTTCGGTCTTTACTGACTGACCACTCCTCAGCTAAGGCTTTCATTTTCCTGCCAAGATCCAACAATTGTCTGTTCTCCTCTTGTTTCACTTTTTCACGATCGATACGATCAGCCAGTTTTTGTGATAGCTGTTCGAAACGTGTTTCAGCAGCCTCTGTGCGATGTCTTCTTTCTAATGCGGTTGCGATTTCCTTTTCAAGCTTATGCTTTTCCTTTTGCAAAGCTCCTAACATGGTATTGAGTTTGATTTTATCCCTTTGTACTTTCTTTTTCGCGCGGTCCAGCACATGCAAAGGAAGGCCTATCCTCTCCGCAACCTCGAACGTGTAGGAGCTTCCGGGTTGTCCGACAGATAGCCTGTAAAGAGGTTTCAGCGTTTCCGGATCGAACAGCATGGACGCATTACGCACGCCGGTTAGATGGTCGGCCAGCAACTTGATATTCGTATAGTGCGTGGTGAAGACTCCGAATGCTTTTCGACGGTTTATTTCTTCGAGTACCACTTCCGCAATGGCCCCTCCCAATTCAGGATCTGTACCTGTTCCGAATTCATCAATAAGGATGATCGACTTGCTGTTGGAGTAACGAAGGAATCGGTTCATTCTTATCAGCCTGGAACTGTAGGTGGATAGTGCGTATTCAATGGATTGGCTGTCACCGATGTCTGCAAGCAGCTGATCGAAAAATCCCATGCGTGAACCTTCACCGACAGGAACAGGAAGGCCGCTTTGTAGCATGAGTTGCAGTAAACCGGTTGTTTTCAGTGCGATCGATTTTCCACCGGCATTCGGGCCACTGATGATGATCAGCCTGTTCTCACTGTCCAGCGAAATGTTCATCGGGATTGTAGCCTTTCCCGCCGATTTGTTTTGAAGCAGCAAAAGCGGATGAAAAGCGTTCACAAGATGTATCTCCGTAGTCGGTTCAATCCGCGGTAAACGGGAATCTGTGTCTCTGGCCAAAATTGCTTTAGCTCGCACAAGATCCATCGCCGAAAGGAACCGGTGATGTTCAAGGATGTTGGCTGCATGGTTGCGTAACCGATCGGTAAGCTCTCGGAGCAATCTCAATACTTCGTTGCGTTCATCCAATTCCAGTTCAGCTACTTCGTTATTGAGCTCGATAAGTCCCTCTGGTTCGATGAACGTTGTTTTTCCTGTTTCGCTTTTTCCGTGAATGATGCCTCTGATATCACGTTTGTGTTCTGAAGGAACCGCAAGCACTCTTCGGTTGTTGTGATAGTTCTCTTCATTCTCGCGAAGCCATCCTTTTTTTCGCAGGTCGCCAATGTAAGTCCGGAAGCGCTTGTCGGCCTCCCTTCGTTTTCCGTATAATTCATTTCTGATCTTACTGAGCTCGATCGAAGCATTGTTTCGTACCTGGCATTGATTGTCGATTACCTCATCGATCATTTCGCTGATGGCAGTGTCCTGAACAAGGTCACCAGCAAGTTCCAATAATGCAGGATATACGATCTTTCGGTCGTTCAGATATTTCAAGAGGTCGTTCACGATACGGTTTGCAGATCGTAAACGGTCGAACTGATTTTCTGAAAGCACACTCCCGCGCTTGGCTAACAGGCTCGACTCATGCAAGAAATCATCGAATAGGAAGTCAGGGAAATATCCTTGATTTCTGAGAGTTTCCAGATATTCTTCCGTTCGGACAAGTTCTTTCAGAAGTAACATTCTGTCCTCGATCGGAGCCAGCTTCTGTGCCATCTCACGCGATGTTTCGCAACGACAATTATCCGCTATCCGGTCGCGGATGCGGTCGAATTCCAGGGTTTGTATCAGATCTTCGGGATAGAGAATCATTGTTTGCAAAAGTAACAACAGACATGGGATATAGTCTGTTTCGACAAACCGTTAATTGCTATTTTCGGGTTATCATGCGAGTGGCCGTAATAGGAGGAGGTGCAGCCGGTTTTTTTTCTGCTATTGCTGCGGCGGAGACCGGCCGTGCCGAAGTACATGTCTTCGAGGCTTCTTCCAGGTGCCTCGAAAAGGTCCGTATTTCGGGTGGTGGCAGATGCAATGTCACTCACGCATGTTTCGATTCAGCCGAGCTTTGTAAGGCGTATCCTCGTGGTTACAGGGAATTAAGACAGGCTTTCAGTCGTTTCATGACCATTGATACGGTCGATTGGTTCACTGCCAGAGGCGTCGAGCTTAAGGCAGAAGCCGACGGTCGCATGTTTCCTGTAACTGATGATTCGATGTCGATTGTCGCTTGTCTGAGCGACGCTGCTAAGGAGGCAGGTGTGATGATTCACTACCGTTCAAGGGTTACTTCCATATCAGTCCACTCGGATGTGTTCATTCTTGATTTCCTGAATGGACCGGAGCTTTCATTCGATAAATTGATCATTGCTACTGGCGGTCAACCCAAGCTGGAAGGGTTTTCGTGGTTGAAAAAACTGGGACACACTGTCTCGTCACCTGTACCGTCCTTATTCACCTTTAACATACCGCACAAACCTTTACATGAATTGATGGGGCTTTCTGTCGAATCTGCCCAGGTCTCAATTGTTGGAACCGATCTTCAGGAGGAGGGACCTTTATTGATTACTCATTGGGGACTGAGTGGTCCTGCAGTGCTGAAATTATCCTCCACAGCTGCCAGGACACTTGCAGAAAAGCAATACCGATTCACCGTGTCCGTGAATTGGCTACCTGCCTTCGATGAACAGGATACACTTGAATGGATCAACGGACAAAGAGTGAATTCAGGCTCAGCCAAAGTCAGAAACACGAATCCTGTAGGTTTGCCCAGAAGATTATGGGAGTTTTTACTGATGGATTCCGGAATCAGCGAGACTGCTAACTGGTCGGATCTTAGGAAAGATATCATCAAGAAATTGCTTATGGTCATTCATCATCAGACTTTCCATGTTTCGGGAAAAACCACCTTCAAAGAAGAGTTCGTGACATGTGGTGGTATAGAACTTCGAGAGATCGATTTCAAGACCATGCAGAGTAAAATCGTACCGGGTTTGTTCTTCGCAGGAGAGGTGCTTGATATCGATGCCGTAACCGGAGGTTATAATTTCCAGGCTGCTTGGACAACCGGTTTCATTGCCGGTAAATCAGTCGTCCAATGAATCTTCTTTTTCATCACTAAATACTATCTTTAATCTCTATGAAAAAAATATCCCTTCTATCATGTATGCTATTACTGGTTATTTCGTCGGTTGCCCAGCATACAGTCAGTGGAATTGTTTCTGATAAATCAGAAGATGCCAGGTTGCTTGATAATGTCGCTGTATTCATTCCTGAATTCAACCGTTTCGATTTAACTAAAGAGGGCGGAACATACATTCTACGAAATGTCGGTATTGGTGTTGTCACGATTCAATTCACCAGGATCGGCTACAGACCGGTTGTACTGACTGTCGATACGAAGGATAGTGCAACAGTATTGAATGTAAAAATGGAGAAGGCGGCAAAAGACCTGCAAATGGTTTCCATCACTTCTGACAGGATACGTTCTGTCACTTCGTTGATCTGGCCGTCCGTTTCTTACACTCCTGCGGAGTTCCAGCAATCAGGTAGTATCCATGCCATGGGTCTCTTGGCTACCCAGCCAGGAATCGATCGTATCACACAGGGTAACGGAATACAGCGCCCCGTCATCCGAGGACTTTCAGGATCTGATATCGCATCCTATCAGTTCGGTGTGCGTGTCGATAATCAATCGTGGGACGAATACCAGGATCTTGAGGTCAATGACGCAGGGAATAACGCTGTCGAAGTGATTAAAGGTCCGGCTACCCTTTTATACGGGCCTAATTCATCAGGAGGTGCATTGGTATGGAAAGACCGCATGCCTCCGATTGCAGGACATATTGATGGAAGAATTGATATGGGATTTCATACGAACACGCGCGGATATGAAGCTGGTGCTCATGTGAATGGGGCTGGTAAAAAAGGGGTCTTTTACGGATTCGATTTCCTGAAACGCATGCATGGCTCATACATCCAGGGCGATTCCGATGCCGTAAATAAAAACGAGACCGAAAAGGATTTCGCTGCAAACAGTAAGTTCAACAGCACTTCCGCTCGTGCAATGATTGGTTGGAGTAATAGTCGTGGTGTCGGTAAATTCACACTTGCACGTGTGCAGCAACAACTTGGAATCATAGAAAAATCGGATTTGTCACAATATCTGGAAGAGGGACAGTTCAGCAGAGAGCAGCGTGAATATGCAATCGGGGCGCCTTATGTGGATGCGGCTACGAACATCTTGGCGTATCAGCAGACCTTATTGATCAGCCGGGGCTCTCTGCAATTCAACCTGTCCGGTCAGTCATCCGAACGGAAAGAGTGGGAGCTAGACAGCCTTTCTTTACCCTTTGAACGGGTCGCAATGAGCATGAATACCCTGACAGGTGATTTCCGGTATGTCTCTGATCCTTCTCTCAAGCGTGGTTGGACTTTCGGCATTCAAACAATGAGTCAACGGAATGAAAACTCCGGAAGTGATACCATCGTTGCGGATGCGCGAATGACTGATATTGGACTTTATGCACTGAATCGATACTCGTTATCAAAGGTCGACTTGCTGTTCGGCGCGAGAATTGATCAGCGTAGTGTGAATTTCAATGAAGAAAAACAATTCCGTTCGCCCAGTTTTTCTGCAGGGATGGTATGGAAAGCAAGCCCTTCCTTCAATGTGAAGATGAATACGAGTACCGGATTTTCAGCTCCGAATATTTATGAACTTACCGCATCTGGTCGCAAGGAGGGCGGATTCCGCTATGAGGAAGGTAACACTGGGCTGCGTGCTTCAAGGAACCTTCAGGCAGATCTCGGTTTGGAATGGGAGAAACCTTCTATTCGATTTACTGCTAATATTTATACCAATAGAGTAAGTGACAAGACATACCTTGCAGCCAATGGTTCATGGTACGCTCCGGATTCTTTGCCAGTGTATGAATTCAAGCAGGCAGATGCGACCATCAGCGGTTTTGAATCGGGTCTGTTGATTCATCCTTCTGAAGTTCCATGGGTCCAGCTTGCCACAAGTTATGGTATCGTAAGAGGAGAATTGAGTGATGGCGGTGAGAACCGATATCTCCCTGCGCAGCCGGCAGATAAGTTGACTGCGTCTCTTACTTTTTCGAAAGAAAAAATGGATGATTTGTATCATCCATATTTACGGTTTGTCGCCAGCAATTTTTCAGCACGAAAAAATGTCGCACCCTTCGAGTCTCTTACGGACGGATACACCCTGCTCGATGTACATGTCGGCGGATTGATAAAAACCGGTCAACGTTATATGGAGTTTTCGCTTTCTGGTATGAACCTTCTGAATACCAGTTACTACAATCATCTTTCACTGATACCTCGTCAATTCCAAGTACGTGAAATGGGTCGGAATATCTGTATCCGTTTGGCTATTCCAATCGGCATTGTGAATCCTGACAAACCAGTCAGAGAGGAATTAAAGTCCGATTCCGGTTCATAAAATGCGTTAAAGCCACTGCTTTACACACTCAAAAGGGAGCTTTCTGCGTTATCTTTGATATAGA
>JBJSZR010000180.1:0-1826 GCA_046090385.1 Bacteroidota bacterium | reverse complement strand
GTCAGGATCATCATGATCGCCGAAAGACAACGTTCACAATATTCCAGGATTTACGGATACGGCGTGGCATCCATACTTTTTTTTCATCTCATGATCAATATCGGAATGACCATAGGACTGGCACCGGTCATCGGTATTCCGCTTCCATTCCTGAGCTACGGTGGGTCGTCGCTCTGGTCCTTCACCATACTCCTTTTCATTTTTATCAAACTGGATGCCTATCGGCTTCAGATACTTCGATGAAATAAAAAAACCGCAGCCATCGGCTACGGTTTTTTTATGATGCGTCAATCGATCAATAGAATTTTCCGCGATTGTCTTCTACGCCGGACAATTCCTTGAGAGCGTTTGGAACTTCGTAGTCTGTTCTGCTCTTGCGCTGCTCACCCATGGAAAGTTTACTCATACTATAGTCTTTCGTAGGTGCAGGCTCTGTGAATGACTTGATGGTGAAAACACAAACTCCGTAGTCGCCGGCTATGGGTTCCGACAACTTGCCAGATTTGCTACCGAAGATGGTACCGACGATTTTAGGCTCTGAACCCACACCTTGCAGATAAGGATTTTGGAAAGAGATGTTGTCCACCTCCATGACAGTCGTATTCAACTTAGCAGCCATCTCTTCAATGGTCTTGCCGTTTGCGGCTTTGAATTGCTCAACAAGCTTTTCCGCTTTTTTCTTTTTGGTCGCTTCCACTTTCACCTGATCACGTACGAGATCAAGCGGAAGAGTCCCTTTCTCACGCACTTCAACCACTTTAGCCACAACATATTTATCGCCCATGGTGAATACCTGAGAAACGTCTCCGATTTCAGAATTATAAGCCCAACGGACCATCTCACGTGGCTGATCGAGGCCTGGGATATTCTTTTCACTTTCTCGCAGGCTCTCTGCTACGCGCTTGTTAAGTCCGTTTTTGACAACAGCCGTATCGAACTGGGATGCAGAAGTCGCAGAAGCGACGAAAGCAAGTGCTTTGTTATAAATCGCGTCATAGGTAGCTTGTGAAGGTTCCATTTTACGGTCGATGATCGCAACCCTTATCTGGCGGGAGGCATTGCCTTTACCAGTGATTTTGATCAGGTGAACACCGAATTGAGTGGTGACTATCGGATAATCGCCTACACTGCCGTTGAAACAAGCATCGTTGAATTGAGGAACCATCATTCCCTGACGGAACCACCCAAGGTCACCACCTTTCATGGCAGAACCTGGATCCTTGGAATATACCGTAGCTAAGGATGCAAAATCCGCTCCGCCCCTTACAGCTTTGAGGATGCTATCGGCCGTAGCACGAGCCTTTGCTGTGTCACCGTTTTCAATGGAAAGAAGGATATGGCTGGCCTTCACCGAATCTGCAATCATTTTCTCTCCCATCAAACGAGCCACCTTCACGGATCCACCATCGATGAAAGGACCTACAACAGTTCCGATCGACGACTTGAAGAACACTGTATCCAATGCTGCCGGTAACGTGCCCTTTGCGAAATAAGAGGAGTCATAAGGAGTGGTTTCAGCATAAAGATTGACTAACGTAGCGGCATCCTTGGTACTGTCAAGCTCAGCCCTTCTCTCAGCGATCCAACTCATTGTTTTTTGCTGGTCATCGTTAGAAGGGTTCACATCAAAAGTCACATATTCTACTTTCCGTGTGGTCTCCGGCTGCTTATAGCGGAAAAGATTGGCGGAGTAGTAGGCCTGCAAGTCGCTTTCCTCTACTTTCACGGCTGAATCCTTCACGGAGTTGATGTCAAGTCTTACCAAACGTACATTTGCCAGCCGTCCGTTCTCCTCGTAGCCGCGTTTGGCTTCCACATCGGTTACG
>JBJSZR010000179.1:0-2069 GCA_046090385.1 Bacteroidota bacterium | reverse complement strand
TGGGTTCAAGGCGGAACACCAACAGTTGTCACCAATTCCACCTATGCGTTTCAGATAAATTCCGGTGCGGTAACTCCCGGACAGGTCGTCTATGTGGGAGGATCTTCCATGGCACCGACAGGAACAAAGTTGCGGGTCATTAATACCGCAACAACATCCGGCGACGGTGGACTGGGCGGAGCGTTCCTTTCTACCGGCGTATTGGGCAATGGAGGAGGACTGGCCGACGGTATCGCCGTTTTCAGTCGTCCGGTCAATCAAATAGATTCCAATACGATCCCGGTGGATGCATTATTTTTTGGTACAGGAATAGGTGCCTCAGCACTTACCGATACCACCAGAGGATTTACCTTGCCGGTGAATGATCTCTATGCCGGTGGACGTTTGAAGACGACCAGTTATTTCGCTCCGGATCCGTTAGCAGGATATATTTCCTGCTCTGGAACCTATAACCGTAGTACCGGACAATACATTACCGGCAGAACATGGACCTATGCGACCGGTTACACCAACAACAGCACAGGTGTTTCAGTGTCCAGCAACATCTCTTATGCATGGAGTAATGGCCGTCCCACAAAGGATATAACTGGACTTACAGCGGGATCGTATTCCGTAACGGTAACCAGCCAAATCGGCTGTACAACCGTGCGGTCATATACGATTACCCAGCCAGCTACCTTAGCACTCGCGACATCAAAAACCAATGCGATTTGTTACGGTGCCAGCAACGGCTCCGCTTCGGTTTCGGCTATAGGAGGCATCTTTCCTTATGCTTACCTATGGAATACAGGTGCAACAACCGCATCAATCACCAACCGACCCGCCGGCAGCTATACGGTGCAGGTGACGGATGCGAATGGTTGCAGTGCCACAGCCAGCGTGGTCATTGGTCAACCGCCCGCAATAATTATCACCTCCTTTTCGCCAATCGCAGCTAACGTGGGCGCCAGTGTCACCATCAGAGGGACAGGTTTCACCGGTGCAACGGGCGTGAGTTTTGGAGGCACAGCGGCAACAGTGATTACGCTGAGCGGAGATACACAAATCATTGCCATAGTACCGGCCGGGGCATTATCAGGCAGTCTGATCGTCACCAATGGTGCTGGCTGCAGTGGCATTGGGCTTGTGCCGTTCCAGTTCGTCGCCTCATTCGCGACAATGAACGTGAAAATGTTTGTGGAAGGATATTACGATGGCGGTTTCATGCAATCGGCACTTGTGAATCAGGGAGTAAGTTCCAACTACTTGGATGTGGACTCCGTAGAGGCGTTCCTATTCGATTCACTGAACACCTACTCTCCTGTGGCTTCGGTGAAAGGGCTTTTAGATGCTTTCGGACAAGTGAGTTTTCCTTTTCCCGGTGTATATATCGGTGGAAGGTATTTTCTCGCTGTTAGCACACGCAACGCCCTTCTCACCTTCAGCGGGCAGAGCATATTGATTGATACGATCAATACCTATGACTTCAGCGACGATGTAATGAAGGCAGTTGGAGGTAATATGGCAGAAGTAGAGCCAGGGGTTTGGGCTGTGTTCAGTGGAGAATTGAATCAGGATGGCTACATAGATACTTTTGACTCTCCCATACTCGAAAGTGATAATCTGAGTTTTGCTACCGGCTATTATTCGACAGATATTAACGGCGATGGTTATGTTGATACTTTTGATGGGCCGATCTTCGAGAGAAATAATATCAGTTTTGTTTTCTGCTTAAGGCCGTAAGGGAATCTTTTCTTACAGGGACATATATTCCCGTAGTACGATACTCGCCCCCCACCGACTTGGCGCAGGTAGTCCGTGATCATTTCTTGTCAGGAATAATCATGTTTTACCATGTAGAAGTTTAACCCTCCCTTAATTCGGACTGAAGTTGGAGTTGCTGATTTTTGTTGATGTGCTGTTGATGTAAACTCCCTCGAATTCCGGCGACACCGGATTTTTACAAGGTAAATTCTGCATTTGGGTTAAAACTTGTTGCCATAAACGCAAAAAATTACGGATGCAGAGGTCGTCCTTGAAATTTTGGTAGTCCGAAAATAAATTCGGCATCTGAATCGGCATGCAAGCAT
>JBJSZR010000178.1:0-4876 GCA_046090385.1 Bacteroidota bacterium | reverse complement strand
CACTGAGATCAAATCCGTTTCGGATGGCGTTGGTGGATTTGTTGTTTCTTGTGCATTTGATGTGGCTGCTGTAAACAGCAGAATAGCTACCCATGACTCAATTCGGATTACGCTCATGCCTATAAATTATTCCAATGGAGGTAGTTGCTCCCAGAAATGGGTGCAACTGAACGGCTGATTCTATCGTCCACTTTTTCCAAAGTATCCCGATTCCAGCACAGATTTTTTTCGTGACGGTAGAATAACCGGCTCTTATATTGACCGTCTCTTTGGGACAATAGCACAATCCTCCATTGAATCCTGTTATCCATGGGTTGATGCATATCTCCAATGTGGCATTGAATGTCTCTGATGCTTTGAGTTGACATCCTGTTCTGATTGTTGGCGGATTTCGTAGATCATTGCCAGTTTTAAAAAAAGATTGAGCGTCGTCCAGAACCAATCCGATACGATGTCCTCTTTCTAAATCCAATTGAGTTCCTATGGAGGACCTCAATTGGTTTACCGACCTAATTTCTGCCGAACGGATCCTGCTGTTTTCCCAAGTCGCTGATATTCCAGAATTCCACTTTTTTCCGTTTAACATTCCTATTGCTGCAGATATGGAAGTGTTTTGATACCCGCTGAAGCCCTCTTGGGTCAGGATGAATCCTAGCCTTGTTTTTTCTGTTCCGTTACAAGAAAATCCTAATGATGCATCATTCCAATTTCCGATACGATAACGGTTCATTTGTCTTGCTATGAACTCGATATTGTTGCTCACCCGCAGTCCCGCCGGATTCTGTGTAACCGACCACACCTCGTTGAGAGCTACTCCTGTGCAACCCATACCAAGAGCTATTGGACCGACAGTATTTCCAGAAACGGTTTTGACGAACAATAAAGTCGAAACAGATAATAAACGGATAAAGAATCTCATTCAGGGGCGAAGCTACACGCCCGCCAAGCCAGCTGAAACCAGTATCAGCTGGAACATGAAATCACCAGCAATCAAGATGATTGAAAAAGTAAAAACTGAAGCAGGAACTCAATGGCTGTTACCACCCAAGTTCTTATTTGCATCAAGAACTTTCTCTTTGAGTTTTACTTTGAATACCTCAAGTTTTTTGTAGAGATCAGGGTCGGCTGATCCGATGATCTGGGCGGCAAGTATGCCTGCATTTTGAGCAGCATTCAATGCCACTGTCGCAACAGGCACTCCATTGGGCATTTGCAGTATCGACAGAATGGAGTCCCAGCCGTCAATGGAATTGCTGGATCTGACAGGTACCCCGATCACAGGTAAAGAAGTCAAAGATGCAGTCATGCCCGGCAAATGAGCAGCACCTCCGGCTCCGGCAATGATGACCTTTATTCCACGTCCCGCTGCTTCACGGGCATAAGACATCATCCACTCCGGTGTACGGTGTGCCGAAACGATCTGCACTTCGTGCGGTATGGAGAATTCCTCCAGAACTTTAGCGGCGGCTTGCATCACCTCAAGATCGGATTGGCTGCCCATTATGATTCCTACTATAGGATTTGACATGATCGGAGTCGATTTTTTTTTAATTATATCATCACTCGCTGATGACTTTCAACGTTTTTTGTACTTGTTTGGCCGTGGACAATGCTTGTTCAAGGTCGTTTGAACAGATGGTCACGTGTCCCATTTTTCTGAATGGTTTTGTGAATTTTTTCCCGTAGAGATGAATATGTACGCCACTCATTGACAAGCAACTCGACAGGCCTCGATAGTTCGCTATACCTACATGACCTGATTCCCCGAGTACATTTATCATGACGGATGCTGATAAAAGGTCAGTATTTCCTGGTGGTAAATCTAGTATGGAACGCAGATGTTGTTCGAATTGTGAAGTGACGTTTCCCTCAATGGTTGAATGTCCGCTGTTGTGAGGGCGCGGTGCAATCTCATTGACAAGTATTTCTCCGTCTGTTGTCAAGAAAAATTCCACAGCCAATACGCCTTCCAATTCGAGTGATTCGGCCAGCCGCTTTGCAATCGTTGTTGCAGTGGCACATTGTGATTCAGTCAGCCCGGATGGCGCAAAGAGCAGTTCCACCAGGTTGGCATCCGTATTGAATTCCATCTCAACAGCCGGATAAGTCGCCATTTGTCCAGAAGGATTTCGGCTTACGATGACAGCGAATTCTTTATCGATATCGATCATTTTTTCCAGGACGGATGGCGCATCAAATGCCTTTTCGAGTTCGTTTTTGCTTCTCAATGCAGTGACTCCCTTTCCGTCATATCCACCTTTTCGAAGCTTTTGCATGGAAGGAAGAAAATGGCTGTTGGTAGCGATTTCATTGCGGTCATTCACCAGTATGAATTCGGATGTCGGGATTCCATGTGATTTATAAAATTCTTTTTGAGCTCCTTTATCCTGTACTACTCTGAGAATGGCTGAGGATGGGCGGACTTTTTTACCCTCCTTTTCCAGTGCCTCCAAAGCGTCGACGTTGACATGCTCTATTTCGACTGTCAACACATCTACGCTTCGTCCGAAGTTAATGACAGTTTCGTAGTCCTGGAATGAACCAACTTCGAAACGGTCAGCTATGTTCTTACAGGGCGCATCCGGATCAGGATCTAGAACAGCTATCGGGATATTCAGATTCACGGCCTCCTGGATAAGCATTCTGCCCAGTTGGCCTCCTCCAAGGATGCCTATTGATTTGGTTTGAAAATCGTTGTCGGCCATTGTTACAGCAAATCTACAAATCCGGAGCATTATACACGCTTTGTAAATTGCGTACTCAATGCCGAAACCTTACTTTTGAGGAATGAGTCGCATTCAAGTCCACGATAAGTTTTTCGAGATGAATATTTCTTCGGAAGCCATACAATCGCGTATCGTTGAGATGGCGATATCCATCAATCGGGACTTTGAAGGGAAAAAACCTTTATTCGTTGTCGTTCTTAGCGGAGCCTTTATTTTCGCATCTGATCTTATCAGACGTTTTGAAGGTCATTGCGAAGTGGCTTTTATCAAGGTTTCATCCTACTCTGGTACCAGCTCCACCGGCCATGTCAAGAATGTTTTGGGAATCGATAAGGATCTTTCAGGGCGAAGTGTAGTCATAGTCGAGGATATCATCGATACAGGAGATACGGCTGTTTTCCTTGTGGATGAGATCAGGAAGCATGGGCCGTCAGATCTTCGCTTTGCGACCTTCCTGTTCAAACCTGCCGCACTTCGTCAGTCATTTCTACCTGACTATGTCGGTTTTGAGGTCCCAAACGATTTTTTGGTCGGATATGGACTTGACTATGACGGTCATGGCCGTAATTATGATGCTATCTATAAGCTCTGTCAATAATTGATCTTGTCATGCTCAACATCGTACTCTTTGGTCCTCCGGGTGCCGGCAAAGGCACACAGTCTGAAAAACTGATCGAGCGATTTCAGCTCGTACACCTTTCTACGGGGGACATCCTGCGATCCGAAGTTTCGAATAAGACAGTCCTTGGTCTTGAGGCCAAGAAATTAATGGACCAGGGCTTGCTTGTTCCGGATGAGGTGGTAATCGGCATGATAGGTGCGAAATTAGATGCTAATCCTGCATCAAGAGGTTTCATATTCGATGGTTTCCCCAGAACAAATGCTCAGGCGAAGGCACTCGATGATCTGCTCATCCGGAAGGGTACTTCCATCTCGTGCATGCTTGCATTGGAAGTTGATCAGGAAGAGTTGATAAAGCGGTTGCTTTTACGAGGCAAGGATTCAGGTAGAGCTGATGATCAGGATGAGAACATCATCCGAAAACGGATCGAAGAATATTCATCCAAGACAGCTCCTGTAAGGAGTTATTATGAAGAGCAGTGTAAGTATCAGGGCGTGAATGGCGTTGGTACGATTGATGACATTTTCAGTGCGCTTTGTTCAGCCATTGAATTATCCATGGCCGGCTGATCGGTCTACAAAACTGTATGGCTTCCAACTTCGTTGATTATGTGAAAATCTGTTGCCGTAGTGGCGCTGGTGGTGCTGGATCTGTACATTTCCATCGTGACAAAAACACTGCCAAGGGCGGACCTGATGGAGGAGATGGCGGTCATGGAGGAAGCATCATACTTCGAGGCAACAAGCAACTATGGACATTGCTTCACTTGAAATATCGGAAGCATGTAATCGCTGAACCGGGTGAGAAAGGTTCGTCTGCATTGAAAACTGGATCGGATGGCAAGGACGAGATCCTGGATGTTCCAATCGGCACTGTGGCCAAAGATGCCGAGACAGGTGAATTCCTGTTCGAGATCACAGTAGAAGGTGAGGAAAGAGTGCTGGTTGCCGGCGGAAGAGGAGGGGAGGGGAATAATTTTTTCAAGACATCCACCTTGCAGACTCCCAGGTTTGCACAGCCGGGAGAGCCAGGATTAGAGGAATGGAAAATATTGGAGTTGAAACTGCTTGCGGATGTAGGACTTGTAGGCTTTCCGAATGCCGGTAAATCCACCTTGCTTTCAGTCGTATCCGCTGCGAAGCCTGAAATTGCCGATTACCCTTTTACGACGTTAGTGCCCAATCTCGGTATGGTTTCGTACCGTGACGGAAAATCATTCATCATGGCCGATATCCCCGGCATCATCGAAGGGGCTCATCTTGGCAAAGGACTCGGTATTCGTTTTTTAAGACATATCGAACGCAACTCTACGTTGCTGTTCATGATTCCATGCGACAGCAAGGATATAAAAAAAGAGTATGCTATTCTGCTGAATGAACTCGAGCTCTACAATCCGGAACTGCTCGATAAGCCACGAATTCTTGCTATCACGAAATGCGATATGCTGGATGATGATCTCATCAACGAGATGAAGCCTGCTGTGCCCTCAGAGTTGCCGGTTGTTTTCATCTCCTCGGCCAGCGGAAAG
>JBJSZR010000177.1:0-6022 GCA_046090385.1 Bacteroidota bacterium | reverse complement strand
GATAAACACTGATGTTGTCGTTGCGCAAATCTGAAATACCAGTGGTTGAAGAGAAAGGATTATCCACGCGTAGGATGAAGCGGAGTGGAGATACCAGCTCTACCGGATTCCATGTGCCGGCAGCGACCTGGAAGAGTGCGGTTCCGGGTGTGTAGTTCTTGGTAGCGGCACCAAGTGTTATGTTATTAGTGTCGATCTGATTGACGCCTACGAAATAGTCACCTGCACTTACATTCACTGAAGACAATAACGGCAGCGTCAAAAACGCTCCGCCGGTGTCATTCGAGGTGATAGTATAGCTGCCCGTTGTACCGATGATGGCATTTGGAACACCACCGACTACGTCGAAAACATCAACGGACATTTCATCACCCAACGTAGCATTCGCCAGGTAAAAACTCACATTGGTGAATTGCGACTGCTGGAGTATTTGAAAGGTCTGGCCCAGGTAACCTGTATTTCCATTGAATCCGAACCCCCCTGCAAATGCTGCGCCGTCGAAGAAGGTGTAATCACGTGCATAGATAGCCGTATCTACATAGAAAATACCATAGGTTGTGTCATTACTGGTATTTCCGTCGCTGGCAGTCATTGAGCAGATGTACTCTACATAGTAAACACCCGTGTCACTCGGAGTGAAACTGGCTACAGGAGAAAGAAGGGTAGTAGTGTCCCCAGGGTTCAAAGAGCTGATGGCGTTGGAGGAGGAATTGAATACCAGGCTGGGTGAACCGTCATAGATATTGAATTCGACTTGGACATTGGTTGCTACCTGTGCACCGAAATTCTTCACACGCGCTCCGATGTTTACAGGCTGGACCTGTAGAAGTGGTGTGCTGGAATATTCGCCTTCGCGGATTTCAGTGATTCCGATATCATCAGATGGTACATTTTCGATTGAAACATCATCGATCATCCAAGAATAAGCACAACCAGCACTTGCGTTCAGGGTTGAAGGGCTATAGAATTGGAAGCGGATCTTGACGTTCGCAGAGCCTGCGGCAAGACTGGTGATGTCCACACTAACGATATCCGGATTCGATTCCGTTCCAGCCGGGGCGTTATTGGAATTGAAGTTGTTGTTCGATGTGATAGGATTCACGTTGAACTTGGTCCACGTGGTTCCGCCATTATTTGAAACGAACATGAACGTGGAATCAAAGTAGTGTCGATAATACTGGGAGAATACAACACGAGCGGTTGTTGCCGCAGAAAGATCGGCAGTTCCTGCCATGGTAAGATTAGCTATCTGGTTTCCACTACAAAGCAAGTCGGAATCGAACAATGCAAATCCGTTCGTCGCAGTAGCTGAGTTGATGGGGTCGATGAAGTAAGCTCCAGAGGGACCGGTAGTACCAATTATCCAGTTGTCAGTACCTGCGACGGGAGCGGCAACCCAGGTAGCGGGATTACTGAAATCATCAGACCAATACGTAGTTGCTGTCCGATTGGTCAATTGGTTTCTTTTCACTGCACCTTTACGTGCGATTTTTGTTGAACTTTTTTCATTTCGGACTTTGCCGGTTGTGCTTTTTTGTGCCAGTTGTGCTCCTTCTGAAGAAAGGGCTACAAATGCCATGGCAACGATTAAGTAGAGTCTTGTCATGATTGATTTGGTTGATTTTTTTAGTGCCTCAAAATTAGCAGACTTTCCCTTCGCTACAACCTTAATTCCGTTGTTTTTTATACCTGTAAGATTTCCATTGTCCGCCCAGATTTTGGCGTTTGAAATATTTACTAGATCCGGGTGAAAAGTTCACGTGAAGTGGTAGCTCCGTCGCTTATTTCCAATAAATAAACGCCTTGTGGAATCAGTTCGGTATCCAGCACAGTATTACCTTGTGGTTGCAGGTCTTTTTCTATAAAAACTTTGCCATCCAAACCGATAAGACGGACCGATAAACGCTTCATTTCAGCTTTTTTGACGAAAATCCTATCCAAGAATGGATTCGGATAGGCTGTAAACCTTTCCGCTTCACCCAAACCATATATTCCACTGATCGTCGCGTTTTCTATGCGAAAATCATCAATTCGTAAAGAAGTTCTTCTCCCGGCACTTAACGCATGTATGCCAATATGATATATTCCGCTTATCGCAGGACTGAATTGCGCCGTAGTGAAGGCAGAATAGATGCTGTCACCGATATAAGTCAATGGACTAAGAACTGAAGTAATATTGTTCACACTGGAATCCGACAGAAGCACCAGCTGTATAAGACCGTCGCAAGAGTCATTTTCTGCCTTGGCGGAGTAGGATATCTGATAGTAGACGGTATCGGAGAAGAAAAGACACGGTGATACCAACCAATCGTTTACGAATGCACTTGATGTAGGTGTTTCAATAGACATGCAACTGTCTCCTAGCTGTGAAATCCCATCCCATGGTAAGTTTGCTTCGCTCGTCCAGATATTGGAATCGCCGTTGGCATCCGAGATGCTCCAACCTACTCTCTGAAGTTTGTTTTCAAAAGAATTCATGTATACCTCGGCATTGAATGCACCTGAAAAAAACAAGTTTGTCAAGCTGTCATTTTCAGTGAGAGGATCATTCTGATTTGAAATGAATACTTGTAATGCATGAAGCGTCGGCAAGGACAGATCGATGGTTGTTTGGAAGTCGTACGTCATCATCATTCCCGGCAAGATCGTGTCCTGTGTGCTTTCAATGATCGCGATTCCTGAATCGAGCAGATATCCGATGATGAAACCGTAAGCAGGTCCGGTCCCGTTGTTTTCAATCGTGACGGTCACGGTTTCAGCGGAGGAAAGTCCTGAGCAAGTTGATTCAGGCGCAATGATTCCATGAATCGCGAGATCTGGAAGCGGTACCGATTCAAACAAACTCACATCATCTATCATCCACCAAAAGTCATAATCACCGAAGTAATTGAATCGTACCCAAACGGCTGATTGGCTGTCTGCATGGATGCTTATGTCGATGTCGAAAAAATCCGGGTTCGGAGATGCTGTGTAGGATGCAATCGAATCACTTGGGCGTGCAACCTCTGTCCAAGAGGTGCTGTCAATCGAAATATAAACCCTCGCGATTTCATTCAGATGTACCAACAGTTGATTGAATGCCAGATGAACATTTGACTTTCCTGAGCAATCTATCCGTGGAGAAATAAGGTCGGCATCCTCTCCACCCACCGACTGACCGGAAGAGTCGCTGTCATAGAGCATATAGCCGTCTCCAGCACTGGACCCTGAAATCGAGAGTGCAGCAGGGAAGGGCTGATTTGTGAAATTATCAGCGCCGGTAAGCGTATGCTTCCAGTTTACGCCGTTACCGGCATTATCAATGACCGACCAACCTTGAGGAAGGGTGCCGGAAAAAGTCTCAATAAAAAAAGCGGATGTCGGTTGCGACCAGACATTCGTTTGCACTAGGATGCAAAGAGTGCCTGCTAAGAGTAAGTGGATGGCAATGGGGCTCTTATTCATCAAAAAACCCTGTACTTTTCGGTACAGGGTTTTCTGTCAAACGGATAATTCCTCGTATTGTTCCACCGGTGGACAAGCGCAGACAAGATTTCTGTCGCCGAATGCATTGTCCACTCTGCCAACTGACGGCCAGAATTTATGTTCTGTGACATAAGGTAGCGGGAATGCAGCCTTTTGACGCGAATAAGAATGATTCCAGTCGTCCTTTATGACTACATGCATGGTATGAGGCGCATTCTTCAGCACATTGTCCTTCCTGTCGGCGATTCCTGTTTCTATTTCACGAATTTCTTCACGGATGGCAATCATAGCTTCGCAAAAACGGTCCAATTCTTCTTTTGGCTCGCTTTCCGTAGGTTCGACCATGATGGTTCCTGCTACAGGGAATGACATGGTAGGCGCATGGAAGCCGTAGTCCATCAATCGCTTGGCGATATCTTCTACTTCAATACCAGCCGAAAGCTTGAATGGTCGGCAATCAAGAATCATTTCGTGAGCCACCCTGCCGTTTGTGCCGACATAAAGTATCGGGTAGTGTTTTTCAAGCAACGATTTGATGTAATTAGCATTGAGTATGGCATAACGCGTGGAATCTGTTACACCCTGACTGCCAAGCATACGGATGTAAGCATAGGATATCAACAATATGCTTGCACTTCCCCAGGGTGCTGCTGAAACTGCAGGTGTCGATCCTCCCATCCGGATAACAGGATGCGATGGAAGAAACGGAGCAAGATGAGCGGCCACGCCGATAGGCCCCATTCCGGGACCGCCTCCGCCATGAGGAATTGCAAAAGTCTTATGAAGATTCAAGTGACATACATCCGCACCGATTGTAGCGGGATTGGTCAAACCTACCTGTGCATTCATGTTGGCACCATCCATATAAACCTGGCCGCCACATGTATGAATGATGGAAGTGATTTCTTTGATGCCTTCCTCAAAAACTCCGTGGGTGGAAGGATAGGTGACCATCAGGCAAGATAACCTGTCCTTATGCTCTTCAGCCTTAGCGCGCAAATCAGAAATATCGATATTGCCATGGTCGTCGCAACGAACAACCACTACCTTCATTCCGGCCATGACTGCACTTGCCGGGTTGGTTCCATGAGCCGAAGAAGGGATGAGTGCCACATCGCGATGTAAATCGCCACGGTAATGATGGTAAGCTCTGATGACCATCAAACCTGCATATTCTCCCTGTGCACCTGAGTTCGGTTGCAAAGACATGGCTGCAAACCCCGTGATCTCACAGAGATATTTTTCAAGGTCATTGATCATCGTAGCGTAACCTTTAGCCTGGTCGACCGGAGCGAATGGATGCAAACTTCCCCATTCTTTCCAGCTCACCGGTATCATCTCTGAGGTTGCGTTCAGCTTCATAGTGCATGAGCCCAGTGCGATCATTGAATGATTCAATGAAAGGTCTTTTTTCTCCAGGGAAGCGATATAGCGTAACATCTGGGTTTCGCTATGACATTTGTTGAAAACAGGATGTGCGAGGATGGAACCTGTCCGTTTAAGGTTAGATGGAATGGGTGAATTGCCTGTGTCCTGAAGTTTTGAGGTTACGCCTTTTGCGGAAGCAAGAACTTCCAGGATGTCAGAAAGTTCGGTGCGACCTGTGGTTTCGTTCAGGCTGATCGCAATCTTATCATCGCCTACATATCGGAAGTTTATTCCTTTGTCGATAGAAGCCTTTTTGATGGCATCCGTATGTTTTCCTGTTTTAACCAGCAATGTGTCGAAGTATTCTTTGTTCTGCTGCTCATATCCAAGAGCAGTGATGCTCTTATCCAATGCGATGGTACTGCTGTGAACGTTTTCAGCTATGGTACGGATGCCTGCAGAGCCATGATAAACGGCATACATGCCTGCCATTACAGCCAGCAGCACCTGTGCAGTACAGATGTTAGAAGTCGCTTTATCCCTGCGGATGTGTTGCTCGCGTGTCTGAAGCGCCATTCTTAATGCTCGGTTGCCTTGAGCATCGATCGAGACGCCGATGATCCTGCCAGGCATCTCTCTTTTGTATTCCTCCTTGGCGGCGAAGAATGCGGCGTGAGGGCCACCATATCCCAACGGCACTCCAAAGCGTTGGCTGTTACCGAACACGATATCAGCACCCCATTCTCCGGGGGGCGTCAGCAATGCAAGTGAAAGAAGATCTGCAGCGACTGCAATCTGCATGTCGCTCGTATGTGCTGCAGATACCCATTCGCGGTAATCACGGATATCTCCGTTCATGGAAGGATACTGTAGAATCGCACCGAAAAATGTACCGTCAGGCTTGATGGACATCGGATCGGCAATCACAAGTTCGATGCCAAGTGGTGCCGAACGGGTTTTCAAGACATCGATGGTCTGGGGAAAACAATCAGAGGCTACGAGTAACTTGTTGGCGTTTCTTTGTGCGGATTCTTTTGAACGGGAAGCATAAAAAACGTGCATTGCTTCAGCGGCAGCCGTCGCTTCATCCAAAAGCGAGGCATTGGCTATCTCCATACCCGTGAGATCGATCACCATGGTTCGGTAACAGCAAACGCTTGGGAGTGCCGTTGGGATATGGTGGCCCTCA
>JBJSZR010000176.1:0-5590 GCA_046090385.1 Bacteroidota bacterium | reverse complement strand
TGCATGCGAAGGGTAAGTGGCAGTTCGATATAGCGAAGTCGAAGATCCTGCTCCCAAGTGGAGGTGCGATTGGTGTCCGGGTTGCCGAATTGATCGGAAAGTGTGCGCTTCAGTTTTCCACCCTGATAATTCACATTCACTCCAGTAGAAAAAAAGTAGTTTTTGGAGAAACGAATATCCGCAACGAATCCGTAGGAAGCACGTAGCAGAGATCCGTCACTTTCGGGCGTATTGTCTGCGGTGTTCTTGTCGCTCCGGAACCAGCTCAGGCAGGGCGATAATTTTACACCGAAGTGGAACTTCGGCGTGCTGTCAGTTGTGGCTTGGGCCATACTTGATAATGACCAGCAGGTACAAGCGATTAATACCAATAACTTTTTCATATTTGCGGAGGTTTAACTCTACAATGATAATGAAACATCTCCATCGATTTCTCAAATTTTCAGCGCTGTTACTCACAGCCGGCTTGTTGGTTGTCGGATGCGGCGGAAATGAAAAAACCGACCAGGAAAAGGAAGCGGAAAAAATCGTCATCAAATCTTTGCGATTTGAACAGGATCTTTTTGCAAAATCAGTCGGAGATTCCGGACTTTCAGCTACACTCAAGGCTAAGTATGGTACATTTTTCGATCTTTTTGTCGGGCCTCTCATGGAGATCAGGTCGAAGAATCCGGGTAAATTGGAAATCCGACTTTTAAATTACTCGACAGACTCGAATTATCAGGCATTGTATCAATCGATTCAGAATAAATTTCCGGACTTCAGTCCTTATGATGCCCAGCTTTCTGCTGCATTTACCAATTACCATTCACTCTTCCCTGAAAGCATCGTGCCTCAGGTCCTTACTACCATCAGCGACTTCAGATATCCCGTGATATGTGACTCTACCCACCTGGCCATTTCTTTGGAAATGTACCTTGATACCGGTTGCGTTTTTTATGATGCCTTCCAACCGCCGCTACCCAATTATCTGCGACGAAAAATGGTGAAGGAGTATCTGGTTTCGGATGCGATCAGAGGTTGGCTGGAAAGCGATTATGGTGTGGATGAATCGAGTTCCGATTTGCTTCAGCGTATGATTTCATCCGGTCGTTTATGGTATGTGACAAAGAAATTGCTTCCGACTACTCACGATTCTCTGATAAGCGGGTACTCCAGGTCGCAACTGGATTGGTGTAGCCAGAACGAATCCAAAATCTGGTCGTTCATGGTCAATAACAAGTTGCTTTATTCAAAAGATCCTAATGTGTTACTCAAATATGTTGGGCAAGGACCTTCTACCAACGGATTCCCGCCGGAGTCACCGGGAAATATTGGCCAGTATATCGGTTACAGTATCGTGAATGCATATATGAAATCGCATCCTGACGCTACTCCTTCAAAACTATTGATGGAAAAGGACTTGGCAAGGATTTTCCGCGAATCTAAATACAAACCAAAGAGATAAAGGAAATGAAGACATCGGAGATAAAAATCACCGTAGCAGTGGATGACCAATTTGTTCCTGAAGTGATTGAGTGGGAGGCCACTGACAGTGGCATCGGAAGTAAGCGACCCTGCAAAGCCACGCTTTTTTCGGTCTGGGACCCCTCCGAAAACACTACATTGAGAATAGATCTTTGGACCAAGGATATGCCAGTTGATGACATGAAACGTTTCTTTTTCGAAAACATGGCTTCTTTGGCGGATACGTATATGCGGGCCACCAACGATGAGAAGGGCGCAAAACACCTTCGTGATGCGGCACAAGGATTTGCTACGGCTTCCGGAATTTCCGGAAGCAAGAAATGATCCGTTTCATTTATTTTGACTGAAGTCCTGCAAAGATTTTTCATGGCAGGACGTCGAAGGAAATCAGTTTGGCTTAAAAGCTTTATTTGATTCTGAAATGTAATCGATGAGCTCGTCGCGACCTTGTCTTGTTTCGGCAGAGGTGATGAAAAAAGGCGGTAACTCTTCCCACGTCTCTTTAAGTTTTTTCTTGTAAGCCGATAATGCCTTAACAGATTCTTGTCTGGATACTTTATCGCATTTGGTGAAAACGATACTGAATGGAATACGGTTTCCTCCGAGCCAATTGATGAACTCGATATCGGATGCCTGAGGATCTATGCGTATGTCAACCAGTACGAATACAGACATCAGATTAGTCCGCTTGATCAGATAATCCCTGATCATTTTCTGCCATTTGACGCGTTCGCTCCACGAGATCTTGGCATATCCGTATCCTGGTAGGTCAACCAGGTACCACTGACCGTTGATGATGAAATGATTGATCAGTTGGGTCTTTCCGGGTTTGGCAGAGGTTTTTGCTAACTGCTTTCTGCCGGTGATCATGTTGATCAAAGACGATTTTCCCACATTTGATCGGCCAATGAACGCGTATTCAGGAAGCTTCGGCTCCGGACATTTTTCCACGGAGGGGCTACTGATCACATAACTCGCTTCATGTATGTTCATGAAGTCGCCGTCGGGAATTTTTCTGCCAGCCACGTTCCTAAGATGTTATTAAAAGCGACCGGTTGCTCCATCATTGGTGCGTGTCCGCACTGATCGATCCAGTGCAATTCGGCCTGCGGAAGTAGTCGATGGAATTCCTCTGCGACTTCTGGAGGTGTAACGGTATCCTGACGACCCCAAATGAGACATGCCGGCCAGTTCATGTCTTTCAGGTCTTCGCTCATGTTATGACGGATGGCCGATTTCGCTAGAGAGAGTATCCTAATGAGTTTGTTTTTTTCGTTGACGATCCCGTACACCTCGTCTACAAGTTCCTTAGTGGCGGTTTTTGGATCGTAAAAAGTGTATTCGACTTTGGTCTTGATGTAATTATAGTCCTCACGTTTAGGAAAAGTACCCCCCATGGCATTCTCATACAGACCGGAACTGCCAGTCAGAACGATTCCTCTGACTTTCTCTGGATGACGCTTCACATAAACCAGCGTTACATGTCCGCCAAGTGAATTGCCTACGAAGATGATGTCTTCCAGATTCTTCGCCCGTACGAACTCATGTACGAACTCTGCAAGAGCTTTCACATTGGTATTCAGCACGGGTAAGGTATAGATGGGCATCAGAGGAATGATCACTCTGTAGCGTGATGAGAAATGCTCCACTACATCCATCCAATTGCTCAGTGCACCGAACAATCCGTGCAACAAGACCAGTGGCGGACCGGAGCCTTCTTCTATGTATTTGAACTCGCCTTCTTCTTTTATCGTGTAACTCATAAGCTATTCCTCAAATGTAGGAGAAATAAGACAAGCGGAACGAAGTGTCGCGCACAGCACTCAGAGCGGCTCTTAGAAGTGCCTGCCTTCAGCAAAGATGGAGTGTCTGGAAATGCTCTTTTTAGGTCCAAAACGCAAAGTTTTCAACAAAGTGGTAAGAAGTGGTAGGAAGTGGGAAAATTCGCTTACATTAGCACCACATAAATTGAAAAGGGGAATGGCGGGTTTCATCGGTGAGTTTCCGTGTACCGTGGACGACAAGGGTCGTTTCTTGCTTCCGTCCGGCCTGAAAAAACAGGTTCCGGTCAAGGAGCAGAAACGTTTCGTCGTACACCGGGGCTTCGACAAGCACTTGGTGATGTACACCCGGAAAGAGTGGGAGAGGATTTCCGCTGAGGTGAATAATCTCAACCTCTATGTCAGAAAGAATATGGAGTTCGTTCGCAAGTTCAATCGCGGTGCTTCCGAACTCGAATTGGATACCACCAACCGACTGCTCCTGCCTAAGCCGCTGATGGAGTATGCCGGACTCAAGAAGGATCTCATCCTATTCGCTTTCGGATCCAGGATTGAAATCTGGTCGGAGGACGAGTACACCAGAATGATGAAGGATGATGGCGACGGATTCGCTAAGCTGGCAGAGGAGGTGATGGGTGGACCTAAAAAGAACGATGACGAGTAGTTATCACGATCCGGTTTTACTCCGTGAGAGTGTTGATGCGCTCGTAGGGGATATCAACGGTGTCTATGTGGACGCCACCATGGGCGGGGGAGGCCATACTCGGGAAATCCTGAGCAGGCTGGGGAAGAAAGGGACGTTATTTGGTTTCGACCAGGACGAATCCACAGGGGTGAATGCTCCTGATGATGAACGCTTCACGTGGGTCAGGCATAATTATCGGCATCTGAAACGCTTCTTGAGCTATTTCGGTGCAGATGGTGTGGATGGCATACTTGCTGATTTCGGTGTGTCATCCCACCAATTCGATCAGGCTGATCGTGGTTTTTCCATCCGTTTTGAAGGTCCATTGGATATGAGAATGAGCCGAAGTGCAAAAAGAACGGCGGCGACAGTATGTAATTCATATTCGGAGCAGGAACTCATCAGGATTTTCAAAGAGTTCGGCGAGTTGCGGAATGCGAGAGAGCTTGTACGTGTCATCATCAACCAACGAGGCACTGCTCCGCTGACTACCACGACAGAGTTGAAGGAGCTTATACTTCCGCTTGCAGAGCGTGGGAATGAATCACAGTACTTGGCACGGGTGTTCCAGGCGCTAAGGATCGAAGTGAATGACGAGCTGGAAGCTATCCGCGAATTCCTTCAACAATCCGCTGCAGTGCTGAAGTCCGGAGGGAAGTTGGTGATCATCTCTTATCATTCCCTTGAAGATCGGCTGGTCAAACAGTTCATTGCTCACGGAAAATTCGAAGGAGAAGCTGAGCGTGATCTTTTCGGTAATACCGAAAAAGTCCCGTTCAGTGCAGTGAAAAAGAAACCGGTCGAGCCTGATGAAAATGAGATAGCGAGAAACCCTCGCGCAAGAAGTGCAAAAATGAGAATCGCAATCAAGAACTGACCGATGTCGGAAAACACATTGAAGGACCAGGAGCCACCAACAGATGAGACTGTGGAGGTCGCCCCCAAGAAGAAAAAGCGCAAGCTTCCTTCTTGGCTTCGCTTGGTGAATGTTTTCGAATGGTTTGACCGTGACCAGATCGTCAGCAATATGCCATTCATTCTTTATGTGACGTTATTGATGCTTTGTTATATCGGAAATACCTATTACGCGGAAAGATTGATCAGGGATACTGATAAGATCCGTTCGGAACTTAAAGACTGTAGCGCTGAATTCGTCTCGACCAGGTCGCAGATGATGTTCGAAATGCAACAATCCGAATTGGCAAAATCCGCCGCTCCAATCGGTCTTTCTGAAAGCAAGGAGCCTCCGAGCAAGATCGTTATCGAAAAATCCGCTAATTCTGAAAAAGACTGAGTCTGATGGAAGCTAGAAAGGTCATCCTTTTCAGAATTTACATTTCATTCTTTCTCGTGTGCCTGTTCGGTCTTGCTATCGTATTCCAGATCATCAGGATACAATTCACCCAAGGTCAATATTGGAAAGAAAAGGCAGAGAAGATGATGTTGAAGTATTTCGACATCGATGCCAAGCGCGGTAACATCTACTCTGCTGATGGCAGTCTGTTGTCTCTTTCAGTTCCGATATACGATGTTCATTTCGATGCACGAAGGACTACGGTTCCGGACGAATTGTTCAATGACAGTATCGATGCTGTCGCATACGGTTTGGCTCAGATCTTTGGGGATAAGACTCCTCAGGAGTTCAGGCAGGAACTGT
>JBJSZR010000175.1:0-1641 GCA_046090385.1 Bacteroidota bacterium | reverse complement strand
CAAAATACGCGATACGTAAAAATACTCTCCGCGGATATAGATATAGGATGTGTTTGCTCCGAGAGCAAAACTCCCCGTAATCATTCCCTCTATCAGCAAATGAGGGTTACGCTCCATCAGATATCGGTCCTTGAACGTACCGGGCTCCGATTCATCAGCATTACAAACGAGGTAACGGGGAACACCCGGTGGCTTTGCAAGAAAGCCCCACTTCATTCCTGTGGGGAAGCCTGCACCACCTCGGCCACGAAGGCCTGATTTTTTCACTTCCTCCACGACAGCATCGGGAGTAAGTTGCTTCATCGCTTTTTCGACAGAAGCATAACCTCCGTGCTTTCGATAGGTGTCGTAGTTGGTTAATCCTGGAACGTGATCGTGTTCCAGCAGGAGTTGCTTGCCCATGGTCAGATCGTTCTTGGTTCGGGTTGGTCGGTATAGCTTTTCCTCTTTCCTTCGGTTCGGAAACGGTCCATCAGTTGGTCCACTTTGCCCAAGGAGAGATTTTCATAATAATCAGCACCTACTTGCATCATAGGAGCGGTACCACATGAGCCGAGACATTCAACGGTTTTTAGCGTGAACATACCATCGGATGTGGTTTCTCCGGCCTTGACATTGAGTTTCTTTTCGATATGACGGATCACATCTTCAGCGCCCATCAGCCAGCAGGAACTGGTTCTGCAGACTTCGATGACGCACTTTCCTACCGGTTTCATGTTGAACATGGAGTAGAAAGATGCGACTTCATAGACTTCCACCGGTTGAATGTCAAGAAGACTTGCAACATAATCCATGACCTCAGGCGAAAGCCAGCCGTCGAATTCTGCTTGTGCGATGTGCAGCACTGGTATGAGTGCCGATTTTTTCCGGTTTTCCGGATAGCGCTTGACCATTTTTTGGACCAGCACCAGGCTTTCATCGCTGAAACGTATCGTATTCATGTGGGGGATGACTGCGTTTTTGTTTTTTATCAGGCGTCTAATTCACCTGCGATTACGTTCATGGAACTCATAGTGAGTACTGCATCACTGAGTAGGCTGCCTTTGATCATCTCAGGGTAGGCCTGGTAATAGATGAAGCACGGCCGACGGAAATGCAACCTGAATGGCTGACGTCCACCGTCGCTGATCAGGTAGAAGCCAAGCTCACCATTTCCACCCTCTACACAATGATAGACTTCCCCTTTCGGAACATCGGTTTCACCCATTACGATCTTGAAATGGTAAATGAGCGCCTCCATGTTGTTATATACTTCCTCCTTTGGAGGCAGATAAAAGGTAGGGATATCTGCATGGAAAGTGGTCTTGTCCTGGATTGCTTCGATTTTTTCGATTGCTTGACGTATGATGGAAAGACTCTGCCACATTTCCTGGTTACGCACCAGAAAACGATCGTAACAGTCACCGGTACTGCCAACGGGTATGATAAACGAAAAGTCTTCGTAACTACTGTACGGGGAGTGCACCCGCACATCATAATCCACCCCTGCCGCCCGCAGATTAGGACCGGTAAAGCCATAATTCAGGGCTCGCTCGGCTGTGATGGGTCCCGCACCGATGGTGCGCTCCATGAAAATGCGATTGCGGGAAAATAAATTTTCAAATTCCTTGAGAACTTTCGGGTATTCTTTCAGGAAACGCT
>JBJSZR010000174.1:0-971 GCA_046090385.1 Bacteroidota bacterium | reverse complement strand
CAGGGCTTGCGCGAATGCTTCAAGACTGAAGAACTCGAGATTTCGGAGGATATCCCATCGGTGTGTGCAGAAAAACTAATGTCCGGCCAAGTAGATATCGGGCTCGTTCCTGTTGCCACCATTGAAAAGATTCCTGATGCTGAAATATTCAGTGATCATTGCATTGCATGCGACGGAGACGTAGGATCGGTACTATTGGTAAGCGAAAGTCCGATAAGTGAAATAGACGAGGTGCTCCTTGATTATCAGTCAAGGACTTCCGTAAGGTTGGTAAAAATCCTTCTGAAGGAGTTTTGGAAAAAAAATGTGCGGTTTCGCGAAGCTTTGCCAGGATATGAAGCAAACATCCAAGGAGCTACTGCAGGGGTCATCATAGGTGACCGTGCACTTATCCTGCGCAAAAATTTTGAATATACCTATGATCTCGGAGCGGAGTGGAAAAGGCTGACAGGCCTGCCATTCGTTTTCGCTACATGGACAACCAGAATCAGACTAGAAGCTGAATTCATAAAGCGATTCAATGAAGCACTAAAGAAGGGGCTCGCTCAAAGAGAACATTTGGCTTCCATCCACCAGTCAGAGGAAATTCCAGAGGAACTTCTTAAGGATTATTGGAATGAAAAGATCATATACGATCTTGGAGAAAAAGAAATTTCCGGCTTGACGCTTTTCCTTGAGAAATCAAAGACGATTTGATTACTCACTTGATTAGTGAAACCCGAACGGATCGGTAATTCTCTTTTTCCGACAGGCGAAAAAAATAAACTCCATCTGGTTGCGCTGAAAGATCAATGCTACGGACCGTGCCCGCCGGTTTATCGAACTTTTCTATGAGCACGGTCTTACCTGACAAATCAGTAACTGTCACGGTCACCTCATCATGATAGGACGGTGTGAGGAAGAAATCCAGATTGAAAACCCCTGAGGATGGATTAGGATAGACGGAGGGCAACAAAGTGACGGCGAAGTCA
>JBJSZR010000173.1:0-2953 GCA_046090385.1 Bacteroidota bacterium | reverse complement strand
TATCCTGTTGAACATACCTTTTCTTGCTGCGAACTGCGTTGATCTGGGTTTATTCCAGTTTTCGTCCCGCAGACTCACGGCCGATATTTTTTCAATCATGGGTTTTGGAGACGACCTGATGAATACTTTACCAAAAATGCTGCTTGATTTCTGGGTTGAAGTATTATTGCTCATAATACTGTCGCTTTCATTGGCATTCCTTTACAAGAAATTCAAGCTGCATAGAGCAGATGAATTGAATGCCAATGGAAGGTTAAGCCGTTCCGTATTAGGCGTAGCCTTTTTCAGTCTGCTTTTCATTTCCTTCAGAGGCGGCGTGCAACTGAAACCTGTCTCCATCCTTACGGCATCCGGAAACGGTTTGCATAAAGAGACGGCACTTGTATTGAACAGCAGCTTCACTATCATCAAAACAATCGGGAAGCAGGAACTCCATAAGATGGAATTTTTCAGCCAGTCAGAGGCGGATAGGCTCATGCCGGTCATCCATGAGTATTCCGGTGAATTCACAAAAAAAAACATTGTGATCATCATCCTGGAAGGGATAGGCAAAGAATATATCGGATGCCTTAATGCAGGGAAAGGATATACACCATTCCTGGATTCATTATTCTCGCAGTCACTGATTTTCACGCAGGCTTATGCTAACGGCAAAAGGTCGATTGAAGGTATTCCTGCCGTCGTGGCCGGGATTCCCTCCTTATGTGATCAGCCTTACATTTCCTCGCCCTACTCCGGCAACACCATCACTTCCATCCCCAACTTACTGAAGCCTTACGGATATTCATCTGTTTTCTTTCACGGAGGTACGAACGGCACCATGAACTTCGACGGTTTCAGTGCAGTGGCAGGATTCGATAAATATTTCGGTCGTACGGAATATGCCGATGATTCCGGTTTCGACGGCAACTGGGGAATTTATGACATGCCCTTCCTTCAGCGGATGTCAAAAGAACTCGATGCAACTCGGCAACCTTTTGTTGCGACGGTCTTCACATTGACTTCCCATCACCCATACAAAGTACCCGAACCCTATGACACCTTGCTTCCAAAAGGTGATTTAGCCATTCACCAAAGCGTCCGCTATGCCGACGAGAGCCTCCGTAAATTTTTTCATGTGGCAGAAAAAAAAGAGTGGTTCTCAAACACGGTTTTTGTCATAACATCAGATCACACCTCTCTTTCCCAATACCCCAGATATAAGACACCAACAGGTATTTATGCGATTCCCATAGCGTACTTTGTGCCTAATGGTAATCTGATCGGAATTTCAGATCGTACCACACAACAAATAGACATACTTCCAAGTGTGATGGACCTTATCGCATATCCTGAACCTTTCTTTTCCTTCGGCAACAGCGTATTCGATTCAACATCCTACCCATTTGCCATCAGTCACCTGCACGGAGACTATCAGCTGATACATGACAATTTCGCCTACGCGCTTGACACGATCAATGGTGGCACACTTTACGACCATGTTTCAGATACTTCGTTTTACCATAACTTGTATCGTCACAAACCGAAAACAATAAAAGTACTGGATGAACGCCTGAAGGCCGCTATCCAGCAATACACCACTTCCCTTCTCGACAACCGGATGTCTGTAAAAAACAGGAAATGAAAAAAAGTATCCGGTTCATCATCAACCCCAGGTCAGGAACTTCTGAAAAAAAAGAACTTCCCGAGTTGATACGTTCTGTTATCGACCGCGACCGTTTCGATACGGATATACGCTTTACCGAAAGAGCCGGTCATGCGGCTTTACTTGCAGAGGAATCTGTTTCATCGGGTACAGATATTGTCGCTGTTGCAGGTGGTGACGGATCTGTGAATGAAGTAACCGGACCGCTGCTTCACAGCAAAAGCGCATTGGCCATTTTACCCTTCGGATCCGGGAACGGATTGGCAAGACACCTCTCAATACCACTTGAGACCAAACGAGCCTTAGAGCTGATCAACTCCGGAGAGGGTAAAATGATCGATGCTTTCATTGCAGGAAGCCATGTCGGAATTGGAACTTTCGGACTTGGTTTCGATGCGCATGTAGCCCATCGTTTCGCCCAATCAAAAACCAGAGGTTACTCCACGTATGTAAAATTGGTTTTGGGTGAATTCATCAGATACAAGCCAGTATCACTTCATATCACCCTTAAGGGTGAATCAAAAACTGTGAGTCCTTTTCTTTTTACAGTTGCGAACTCTTCCCAATTCGGCAATAATGCGGTCATTGCTCCAGGAGCAGATATTTCAGACGGACTTTTGGATATTGCAACGGTAAATCCGTTTCCGATTTATGCCGCGCCCGGACTCATTTACAGGCTCATCTCCAACAAACTCCAGTTTTCAGGATACTACAGTCGCTATTTGGCCGATGAAATCTCTTTCTCCAATTACGAGACCATCAAAGCGCATATCGACGGAGAGCCTGTTGAAATCCAAGGGGATTTCAGTGTGAAAATCATTCCCGGCAGCATCAGAATTATAGTACCTTCCTGCCGTTAATAGAAAATGAAACAGCCGAGTCTCAAGTACGCCTTGCAAGGATTGGCGCAATCCTTTTGTAAGCAGGTGAACTTACGGGTTCACGCATTCGTTTCATTGGTAGTGTTCAGCATCGCATTCGCACTCGATATCAGTCCGATTGAATGGTGCATCGTATTAACCTGTATCGGGACCGTATTCGTTGCCCAGTTTTTCAACGCATCCATTGGCAATCACTTGTCCGTTGCACACTCGGAATGGAATGATGACGCAGTGAATTTGAAGAACATCGCCGCTTGTTCGGTTCTATTAGCATCCGCTCTATCCGGAATCATCGGACTGATTGTTTTCGCTCCTCGCTTCATTGAAAAATTCTTCTGATTCAGTTGAAATGTCAAAGAAGAACAAAGGTGCAACAGGAGTCGTTTATTCCACTGACCCTGGATTCAATTATGAATTCGAAAGCAAT
>JBJSZR010000172.1:0-2298 GCA_046090385.1 Bacteroidota bacterium | reverse complement strand
GCTCCACGTATCCTGGTGTTGCCGATGTTTATCGATTTGAAACCGAAACCGAAGAGCGGGTCAGCGAAGGTTCCCCATTGTGCAAAAGTGAACTCCGTCATATCGGTATAATCATTCTGGAATACGGCCAGATCGACAAGCCCTTTCCAATTTCCTATTGTGAAGCCTTGCATGATTCCGAACTCGGCGCTCCAGCCTCTTTCTGCAGTGAGTGAATCGTTGGGATAAACGTTCAGACTGCCTACGTTGGTGCGAACAAAAAGCTCGGCTACGGTCGGAAACCTGTAACCCTGACCGAAAGATGAGCGAAGGAATGTTCCTTCGGTAAGTCGATAGTTCACCCCCAGGCGCATCACAGGTGCCCAGCTTTCTTTGCGTTCATCCACGGTGTAGCGTTCTGCTCGAGCACCTGCCGTCGCATTCCATCTTCCGTGTGTGTAATTCGCCTGACAATAGGCGGCCATTTGAGTTCCCCGATGGTTGCCGTACAGGTCGCTTGTTACATCATTCACTACATAGACACCTCCTGCCGTCATGGTCATGTCTTTGATGACCGATCGCTGATACTGCAATTCGGAGTAGGTCATGGCAGATCTTGAACTCTGGTTGGTGTTATTCTCGTTATCGGTCAGAAAATATCTGTTGCGGAAAACAAGAGAGTTGCCTTTCGGATTGACATAGCGCACAAAGGGGTCAACGGTCGCACGAAGAGTCTGGTAGTCGGAGGTGGTGTTTGGTCCCGGGAGGTAGGCTCCTTCCTTGCAGTTGGCCCAGAGGAAATAGTTTGTTCCTTCTGAGCGCATGACATTCCCGTTGACACCCACGGCGAGTCCGCTAACGGAGGGCACAGAGTATCGAAGTCCGGTGTTGAAGCGTACGCGCTTTTCATTCTCGCCATCACGGTATCCTTCATCAATGAACATGTTTGCGCCGGCTACCATGTCGAGGTTGCCAAAACGTTGCGCATGAAATACATTCATGCCCCCCGTTTTGGGCATGATCCCCTGTGTGTAATCAAGATTGTATGTTGTATCATTCAGTGTTTGTGAGGCGTGATCATAAACCCCTTGAAAGAATCCGACTTTGGTGATCGGCTTATCTTTTGCGTAGGCGGTTCTAAAATTGATGGTGCCGTTCAAGGCAGAGGATCCATAAAGAACGGAGGAGGCGCCTTTGATGATTTCAGCTTGTTCAATGTTTTCAGTCGGAATGAAACTCCATTTCGCATCGCCGGCATCGGCTGCCAGAAGCGGCAAGTCGTCCACCATCACCTGTACACGGCTTCCTGCACCATAACTCCAGCCACTGCCGCCACGGATATTCGCCTGGCCGTCCACGATGCTGACGCCGGGAACCTGATCAAGCGATTGATCCACGGAAGTTGCGTTGGTGTTTTCAATGATGTAGGGTCGCAAAACTTCCATGGATACGGTGACTTCTTCAATACGCTGTTCGAATTTGGAGGCACTGACCACTACCACATCCAACAACTGAGATTCCTCTGCTAGAAGGATATCCACTGTTTTGGTTTCACCTGCCTGCAGATTCAGCTCTCTTGTCACAGTGGTGAAGGAAATGAGTCGGAAGCTGATGATGTGCTTGCCCGAAGGAAGTTCCAGGCGGTATGTTCCGTCGGCACCACTGTTCACACCATAGGAGGTTCCACTGCTTATCGTTACTCCTGATAGAGGCTGTCCATTGGAGGCGGTGACTTTACCTGTTATGAAACAGGATTGACCAGATGTCACTGCCGAGTTAATTAACATAAGTAGAAGGATAAAAAATCCATTCACACCTGATCGGTAAGTACGCAAGTTTCTTGACGCCATATTGAAAGTTAACCTATTGTTACAAGGTTAAAAAAAAATCCCAATAAAGAATGATTTTTCGGCCGACTGATAATTGTTAATGGAATCTGTACGAATTTAAAACGAAACATTAACAGATTAATGTTTTCATAAATATAACGTAAATCAACTCGAGGCGCCCTCTGCTAATGTTGAAGGATATTTGGATCTCTAAAATATAACCATATCATCCATCAGTAATATTCATATTCATGAAAAAAGCTTTACTTGTACTATCCCTCGCCTTGAATTCAATGATAGTCGCCTCTCAAGGCCTTGAAGGCATTGTAGTAGAAAAGTACTATGTATCGGATGCTGCGGATGCGGCAGGAAGTTCCGGTGTTCTTCCCGTCGGATCTGTGACTTACAGGGTGTTCGCTGATTTGGCAACAGGATATAATTTCCAGGCGCTTTATGGTGTGCCTGACCATAATCCTCATTATTGAAAAAA
>JBJSZR010000171.1:0-3604 GCA_046090385.1 Bacteroidota bacterium | reverse complement strand
GCATCCTGGTCGATGGCTCTTTTGGTGAGGACTCCTGATTCACCTGCACCATAGATGACGACAGCCTTCTTTTCAGATCTCGGGTTGCGTGATTCCAGATACACTGATTTCACCAACAACCGGAAGGCGATCAGGCTGAATGACGAGACGAAGAAGTCGATAATGATGACTGAAAACGGCACCAGATACATGCCTGCGATATTGAACGCGATAAGGTTTCCTGAAACAATGATGCCCGAGCCGGTAAGAATCGTGAAAAAGATACGATAGGCATCACGTGAGCTGGTGTAGCGGATGATTCCTTGATAGGTCCTTACTGTTAAAAAAGACCCGGACCTGGTGATAATAAGTGTAGGCAGCGCAATGATCCAATGTTCGATTTCGTGTCCAGGGATGCTGAAATTGAAACGTAGCAGGTATGCCAACACGAACGAAGAAAAACAGATCGCCATGTCGATGGTGAAAATGATCCATCGAGGGGTGTTCTTGTCGGAGAACTTCAATCCCATATCGGGTGCAAAGATACTCCTTTCGTTTGGAATTCAGGCTCTTGCCTTATCTTTGGCAAGTATTCAAAATGCGAATTCTATTTCTGACCCCCTATCCGCAAGGCGTAGCTCCCAGCCAGCGTTTTCGCTTTGAACAATACTTCGAAGCCTTGCGTAGGGACGGGCATGTTGTGACTGTTTCTCCATTTCTCGACTTGGATGCCTGGAAAATCTTATACAGGCCTGGAAGATTTTTTTCTAAAATATCCGGCATCACCAGGGGCTACTTCAGAAGGTTCCTTGACTTGATAGCTGTATCGAAACACGATATTGTTTTCATTCACCGGGAGGCTAGTCCCTTCGGTCCGCCTTGGATGGAATGGTTCATCGCTAAAGTATCCCGTAAACCTCTTGTTTTCGATTTCGATGATGCTATATGGATACCGAATTCATCGGAAAACAATCGTCATATCGCCAAAGGTATGCGATCGTTCTCCAAGACGGGAAAGATAATCAGATGGTCATCGATGGTTTTTGCGGGTAATTCATATTTGGCCGACTATGCCCGTAAATTGAATCATTCTGTCGAGGTTATTCCGACAACCATTGACACAGTAGGCCTGCATAACATGTTGGCAGATCATTTAAATATCAGACCGGTGATCGGTTGGACCGGTTCTCATTCCACATTGCCGTTGCTGGAGTCGCTGGTCCCGGTACTGAAAAGACTTCGCACCGGTTTTGATTTTGAATTAAGGGTCATTTGCGACGTGCCTCCTGAATTCAAATTGGATGGACTGGTGTTCGTTCCGTGGTCGAAAGAAAATGAGATTTCCGAACTTTTGAAATTCGACATTGGAATAATGCCGTTACCTGATAATGAGTGGACCCGTGGCAAGTGTGGATTCAAAGCTTTGCAGTACATGTCACTTGGAATACCTGCTGTGGTATCACCGGTTGGTGTTAACTCCGAAATCGTTACCAACGGTGTGAATGGTCTCCATTGCACCAGTGATCAGGAATGGTATGATGGATTAGCCGGGTTATTGAGAGACAAGAACCGAATCCTTCAGTTATCCATTGCCTGCCGGTCGACTGTAGAAAAAGGCTACTCTGTGAATTCGCAAAAAGACCGCTATCTGTCGCTCTTTAACAGGGTGGCCGCACGCCGATAATTCTTGTTACCTTTAAACGCCAACTATCAAAAATCACTTTTCATGGAAGTCCTGAATGAATTGAAGAATATCGCTCTTACAGAAACTCATAGCCGACTTGGAGCCAAGATGGTTCCTTTTGCCGGATATCTCATGCCCGTTTCTTATGAGGGAATCAATGCAGAGCATGAAACCGTCCGGAACGGTGTAGGAGTATTCGATGTATCTCATATGGGTGAGTTCATTATCAAAGGAGAGCATGCCATGGAGTTGATCCAAAGGCTCACAAGTAACGATGTGTCCAAACTCGTTGATGGCAAAGTCCAGTATTCGTGCATTCCCAATGAAAACGGTGGGATAGTTGACGACCTTTTGGTTTATCGGATTGACTCGAAAACGTACATGCTTGTGGTTAATGCATCCAACATTGAAAAGGATTGGAATTGGATCTCTTCCAAAAAGACACTTGGTTTTGAAATGAGCGACATATCCGACAGGACCTCGCGGTTCGCTGTTTAAGGCCCCAAAGCAACCGATGTTCTTCAGCCTCTTACGGAGATGGATCTTGTAAACATGGAATATTATACGTTTTCTAAAGGTCGGTTTGCTGGTTGCGATAATGTGCTTGTTTCCGCAACCGGGTATACTGGTGCTGGCGGGTTCGAAGTATATGTTGAGAACAAGGATGCGGAGAAAATCTGGAATACGATTTTTGAGGCGGGCAATACGTATGGTATAAAGCCGATCGGTCTTGGAGCGCGTGATACACTGCGACTCGAAATGGGGTTTTGTCTTTACGGCAACGATATAGATGATACAACATCTCCTATCGAAGCCGGTCTTGGTTGGATTACGAAATTCACAAAGGATTTCACGAATTCCTCTGCACTGAAACAGCAGAAGGAAGCCGGTGTAAAAAGGAAATTGGTAGGTTTCGAGATGATCGACCGGGGAATTCCCCGTCATGATTACGAGATACGGAATACAGACGGTGCAACAATAGGCAAGGTCACCTCCGGAACGCAATCTCCCAGTCTTCAGAAAGCCATTGGAATGGGTTATGTGACCGCTGAATATGCAAAGGAGGGTAGCGATGTGTTCATCGTAGTACGTGATAAGTCACTACGTGCGAAGGTTGTCAAGATTCCGTTTTACCGCCACTGATATGGCATTTTGCCTGGTCATTATTCCGGTTTTTATTCCAAGGATAAGATGAACGATAAAGCATGTTGGTCCATTGATGCTTGTTTCTCTCCGTACCTCTACCCTGTGTACGCTGAGAATGAAAACATCGTAGTCATCATCGATATCTTCCGTGCTACATCAGCCATCTGTACAGCCTTTGAATGGGGAGCTGAGAAAGTCATCCCAGTAGCCAGTGTAGATGAGGCTAGAGAGTGGAAGTCAAAAGGTTATTTGACAGGTGCGGAACGTGATGCGATTCAGCTCGACGGATTCGATTTCGGCAATTCTCCTTTCCATTACATGGATGAACGTATAAAAGGTAAAACGCTTGTCATCACAACCACCAATGGTACACAAGCCATCGAGGTTTCCAAAAACGCTTATAGGGTTGTCATTGGTTCTTTTCTGAATATCGATTCGCTCTGTTCCTGGCTGGTCAAGCAGGAAAAAAACATCCTTTTACTATGCTCTGGTTGGAAGAACAAGTTCAATCTGGAAGATGCCCTTTTCGCCGGTGCTGTCACAGAAGAAATCATCCGGCGTTCTGACGAGTATCGGCATGGCGACGGTTGTCTTGCTCTGAAATATCTCTATCAGATGGCTCAAGCCGACCCGATCAAATTCCTGAATTACTCATCTCACAAGGACCGTCTTGCTCGCCTGAATCTTAAAAAAGATATTAAGTACTGTCTGACTCCTAATCAGACCACCGTCATACCTGTTTTGGAAGGCGGTGCTCTGGTGAGGCTTGTTGAGTGAACTTTCATTTTATTATCC
>JBJSZR010000170.1:0-4281 GCA_046090385.1 Bacteroidota bacterium | reverse complement strand
GTCAAATTCTATGGAATCTATCGTATAAACAGTACGAGTATCCCCCCTGATGGAACTGCTACAGCTGTATTATACAGGTTTGTAAGCCGTCGCGGTCCAAATATTTATGACCAGTCTTCGACTCCGGTTTTGCGTACCCCTGCAGCGACCGTCTCATTTGATACCGCCGGCATGAATGCCAATCAGCTTGCTGCGGTGAGTAGTCTATGTGGAACATTCAATACAATAAATGTCGGAAGTATTTCCGGTAATCAGACGTTATGTTCAAGTGCAAATCCTGCTTCGTTTACTTCTGTATCCGCTGCAAGTGGTACAGGAACTATTACCTACCAGTGGCAACAGAGCAGCGACGATATAAATTATACAGATATCGCAGGAGCCACTTCCGCTACTTACGATTCAGGTCCATTAAGTTCAGACACCTGGTTCAGACGCGTTGACATATCTACTTTAAATGGTGTGCAATGTACAGCTAATACCAACAGTGTCAAGATTACCATTCTACTTCCAATTCCAACAGTATCCATAACAAATAATACAGGAAGTACTGTAGTAACCTGTCTTGTTCCATCCATAAGCCTATCGGCTAGTGGGGGAAGTAATTACAATTGGAGCTCTTCACTTGGAACATCTGCTACTGTTTCCGTATCTAATTCCGGAACCTATTCAGTGACTAATACCGATGCCAATGGTTGTACTGCTTCAGCTTCATTAACAATCACAAAAGATGTTTCAACAGTAATTCCAAGTGTTTCCAGTAGCACATCAACCTACGTACTAAGCAATTCTTCCAAATCAATCGTTCTGACTGCATCCGGAGGAACAGCATACAACTGGTCGGGGGGACTCGGCACTTCGGCTGCAATCACTGTAAACGCACCCGGTAGTTATTCTGTAACGAATACCGGTACAAACGGGTGTACAGCGACATATAGTTTTGATGTGATTGCGAATACATTTCAGGGTGCAACCGATACAACACAAATCGGAACCTATAGTTCTACCAACAGTAATTATCCGATAAGGGCTAGCACTAACTATTCCTACAGCCAACAAGTGTATACCAAAGCTGAACTGAACACCGCCGGAATAAGTGGCCGATCACATATTACAAAGCTCCGGTTTTATTGCAGTTCTGTCGGAAGTAATATTGCCAACTCCTCGAATTGGACCGTTTATCTCAAAAATCAAAGCAGTACAAATCTTGGATCATCGTTCGAATCGGTAACCGGTTTGACACAAGTTTTCCGTGGCACGATATCGATTACAAGCGGTTGGTTCGAAATCGTCTTGCAGCAGCCTTTTTTGTGGGACGGCTCCAGTAATTTATTGGTAGCAGTAGATGAAAATGCATCAGGACTATCAGGGACAACGTCATTTGGCGTGTTCAGTTTGTCAGCACTAAGCTATCGATTGCTTTATAGAACATCAGCCACAGATGTGGACCCTGCAACACACACAACATCGACTTCGCAATCTTCTACTTCACGAAACTCGATTCAGTTTTCAAGTGTTTCTAATTCAGCTTGTTCAGGCACACCAACGCCTGGTGTGCTTTCCAGTAACAATGCCTGTCTTATCCAACCCGGAACTGCTGATCTTACCCTTTCGGGATTTTCAACTGGTGGAGGTTTGTCGTTGCAGTGGCAGGAATCTTCAGACAGTGCGACGTGGAATGACATTAGCGGAGCTAATCTCTTTTCAACCTACACGACCCCCGTCCTTTCCGCTTCTCATTATTACCGATGTAAAGTGACTTGCGATAGTTCAAGCTTGTCGGCCTATTCAAACGCGTTAAAGGTGTCTTACTTGACAACACCGATAATCAGCGCACCTTCAAACGTAAGTGTAGCCGTCAACAACAGCGGATGCACCGCCACGGGGGTTTCATTGGGATCGCCGGATGTGTCTCAAAATTGCAGTGGTTACACGGTGACGAATGATCACGCCTCTACCACCTACCCATCAGGTGTGACTACTGTTACATGGACCATAACCGATTCGTTAGGACGCACTGCAACATCGGTGCAAACAGTCACGGTTTCAAGTAGCGCATCTGCCAGCATAACTAACAATACAGGCAGTACGGATCTGACATGTTCTAGAACATCTATCAGCTTGACTGGTGTTAGTGGTGTTGGTGGTGTCAGTTATTCCTGGTCAAACGGAAGCAGTGTGGTAGGCGCTAATTCAAGTCTGGCAGTGACTGCTGCCGGAACGTACACTTTAACTGTTACTGATAACAACGGATGCACGGCATCAGAATCCATGGTAATCACTTCCAGCATGCCTGTTTTCAGTATAACCGGAACAAACACTCCGAGTGCATGCAACCCGAAAAGCTATAGTGTGCAACTACGTGTTACCGGCGGAACGCCTCCATACACGAGTCAAAGCGAGTTCGACTACAATGGCGACTTCATTTATACGGTAACCGATCAGATGGGGTGTCGCGGAACAGGAGTGTTTCCCCGCTAGAGCTTTTTTACTGAAGGTTATTAAATCCACTACCTACCGAAATTCCATTCGTAGGGCAGAAAGTCCGGGTCATCATATGTGGATTCCGTGTATTTCTTAATCAAGACATTTCCGCTTTTGTCAATGAGCGCATAGACCTGTGGCCCTGATCCATCGTTATCAAAATACGTGATACTCATGCGGTCTTTTACAAAGCCTCCCAGATAAGAACAGCCTCCCCATTCATTGTTGTATCTTGATTTTTCCGTACTGCCTGTTTGAACGGTGTGAAATTTTTTAGAGGTCACCGGCTTACCTGAAAGGTCGATAATAGTAATGTATTTGCCGTCAATCTCTACTGCTGCGACTCCTCCACAGATAGGTCCTGCAACCGAATAGGTGTTCGGTATCACTCTTTTTCCAGTGAGCAATTCGTTATACGTCACTCCTGAATCAGTTTGCATGATCGTCATCCCATCGAAAATCTCCGGATAATAATAACAAGCGGCAGTGCAACTTTGGTCATACCGGAACTGCTGTCCTATTTGTTTGCCCGACTTGTCAATGACGAAATAAACCGGGGGTTCATCTGGTTGACTTGGATCAGTTACAATAGCATAACCATTGCTGAATGCTGATGGAAAACCATCACAATAAAATCCATGATAAGGATAAATGGCGGGAATCATCACATCGAATTCCTGATTTATGAAACCGAAGAATACGTTTCCGAAATCGTTGGTCTCCAATGTATCGTTTTTCTTGAAAAACATACAACGTCCCTCGCGGAAGTAAGGCAATGCTTCAAGCTCAGGATAATCGAATCGGGCGGGACAAATCTCCTTCCCATTTAAATCAACAAAACCCATCTTGCCGTTTTCCAAAAATGAACGAAGCCCCTCGGAGGGCGGGCCAAATATTCTTCCGTTCGTCTGGGCAGAAAGGCTACTGATGAGGATGGAGCTGAAAAAAACAGAGAAGATCAGACAAATGAACTGTTTCATGTTCGGTTTTCTGTTAAACAATCCGGAAGTTATTTGCTGTCGGTCTTTGGTCATTAAAAACCTCGATTGAAGACAGAGCAGTGGCTTTAAAAAATATTGAGCAAGCCGAATACCCATCCTTCCGTCTCGGCGTTCTTGATCTTGTACCAGATGTTGAATCCTACGGGATCAACCGTTGACTTCGACATCTTTCCGATTTCAATTATCGTGAATCCGCGTCCCTTGATAGACTGTTTGTTCAAAATGATTTTTGATGCAAACGATGGAGATTCATGAATGGTGACCGGGGCTTCGGAGAACAAATCCTGATTGACTGCAGGAACGGTAACAGGACCTACAGGCGATTCCAAAGAAACTGCGTTTTCGCCAAGCGTAAGCGTCACCGGAGATGATTTCCCATCGAAAAGCGAGAATTTATTTCCGGTTATTTTGTTTTCAAATATTTTTCCGGTGATATGATATACTTCCTCTCCCTGCGATGCCCAACCGTAATACCCCGATACGTTTTCTCCCGAGGTGTAAAGAACGATCCTATTGGCTTCCACAACAGGTCCAGCCATTAATTCGATTTCCTTTTCAAGGTAATAAGAACTTATGGTGCCTTGTGCTGATGTTGGCAGGGAACAGGAAAACAACACGAAGCAGATCACCACGCATTTCAACAAAATATTCGGGGTTTTCATGGGTTTTTTTGGGTGTTTTATGGATAAAAATACGAGGTCGCACTGAACAACCATGAGGCAATCGGTTGCTATTTCACTTACGGTCCATCGACCATTTACCGGCTCCGAGCAGGCTAACAGAGAGGAAACAGAAAAGG
>JBJSZR010000169.1:0-1044 GCA_046090385.1 Bacteroidota bacterium | reverse complement strand
CGTTGGCCGTATCCATGCGCTTACGGAAACCATGCTTATTCTTTCTACGACTGGTTCAGGCAGAAACGTCGTCACCTGACCACTTCAGGGCACTATAAAACCGGACATAAATTCCACCTGGCATTGATCGCATCCACTGCCTGGATGTTCTATGCTTCCCTATTGGCATTATTGGCCATGCGTTTGGAGTTGAAATTGACAGGAGTCGTACTTGGCAGTGTCTGGTTATTGAAATTACCCGTATTCGCATTTTCAGCAAAGCGCCTCATGGAAAAGGATATCGTACCTTTATATCCGGTGCTTGAACCATTGCATTCTTTGCTGATGCCCTTTCCCTATATAGCACAAGCATTCTCAAAAAGACGCGCATGGAAGTGAACCCCAACCTCTCCGAAAAAGCACAAGTGGATCTGAAACTCGTGCAAGCCGCTGTAAAGGGCGACCAGAAGGCGTATGCCGAATTGCTCTCCCGTTACAAGGATTCCATCTACTTCATGCTGCTGAAGATGGTCAACAACCGCGATGATGCAGAAGATCTCACTATTGAAGCTTTTGGAAAAGCGTTCAAAAGCCTTCACCAATACACCCCTGACTTCGCCTTCAGCACGTGGTTGTTCAGGATCGCTACAAACAACTGCATCGATTTCATCCGTCGAAAGAGGAAATTCACCATTTCCATCGACAAGGGCATGGAGAATGACAGTGGTCAGGAAATGCAGTTCGAGATAAGGTCTTCGATGCTTGATCCCGAAGAGAAGATGATCAAGAAGCAAAAGGCGGCTCTTATGCGTGATGTGGTTGAAAAGCTGAAGCCTCGCTACAAGCGTCTGGTCGAGCTTCGCTATTTCCATGAACGTTCTTATGAAGAAATCGCCGAAGAGCTCAACCTCCCGCTTGGAACAGTGAAGGCGCAACTTTTTCGGGCTCGAGAGTTCCTGTATCAGATCCTGAAAAGTCGCGAGGAGCAGATCTGATTTTACTTTTTCTTTATTGATACTTCAATCATTACACAATGCCTTCAGCTGATGTGATACTTCGCTATTT
>JBJSZR010000168.1:0-851 GCA_046090385.1 Bacteroidota bacterium | reverse complement strand
ATGGTTCATGGCGATGATTTAGGCACTAACGACTCCTTCGACTCCTTCGACTCTTTTGACTCTTTCGACTTCTTCGACTTCTTCGACTTCTGCTGAATAGTCGAAATAGTCCAAATAGTCCATGTCGATGATTTAGGCACTAACGACTCCTTCGACTCTTTTGACTTCTTCGACTCCTTTGACTATTTAGACTCTTTAGACTTCTTCGACTCTTTCGACCCTTTCCACTCCCTCGACTCCGCTGAGCTTGTCGAAGCGGCGAAGCTGGCACTATCTTTGTGGCTACTTCCTCAACAGTCTCCCTGAATATGTGATACTATTTTATCATATATGGCATGAAGCTTGATGACTGACAAGTGGGCATTAATCTTGGCTTACTATTGACTGGGTGTTCTCCATTACTTACTCACATTTTTGAAGGTGCTGAACTTCATTCTGGATCCCTGATGGGTGCGAATTAGGCCTTTTTTAGTTTTTTCGTTCACCACCCGATTGGTGTCATTGGCCAAAATACAGCAAGATTTTCGTTTTTTTTTGTTGCTTTGATTCCTTTGAATTTCCATATTGGGGTGACCAAAATCATGATAATTCCCCCAAAAGCCCCGGAGTTTTTAACAAACAGTTGATAATTCCAGCTTGACCGGTTCGATATAAATTCCCAAACTTGTATGTGCATCGCGGAATGTGTGCGGTGTTTTAAACCAACAACAATCCAATTCAGCAATCAGGAAAACGCGTGATCAGAACTTTACTTTCCACGAACTTTTCTGCCCTTATATCCTCGCTTCTCCGCAGTGTAAATACCGGTGTTGCGGGCCTTCGCATTTCCACCACTGAACCAATGAAAAGAC
>JBJSZR010000167.1:0-2970 GCA_046090385.1 Bacteroidota bacterium | reverse complement strand
GTTTTTCTGCCGCGGTAGCGTCTTTGGCCATAGCTTCCGGAAAATATCTGGGTCCGATAACCAAGGAGTTCTTAGGTGATGCAGCACCTGGATTTGTGCCGCAGCTGATAGGCGTAACCATCATTCTTCTGGTCGTATTCGTTCAATTGCGTGGAGTACGGGCAGGAGGTATTTTTCAAAATATCATGACCAATATGAAGTTGGCGCTTATTGCTGTCATGATTCTTGCTCCATTATTGCTTCTTCCATCGGAATCCGCATCCGGAGTTTCATTCCTTCCTTCTGCAACTTCAAAGGATACTATCCTGAGTATGCCGTTTGCAGGTTCTCTTGTCTGGGTTCTTTTCGCTTACAGTGGCTGGAATGCCTCTGCTTATATAGCAGGAAACATGCGCGATCCGAAAAAGAATCTCCCGTATTCCCTTCTGGTCGGCACTGGCGTTGTTACGCTGGTTTACCTTTCCCTCACAGCCATCTTCATGTACACTTGCAAGTTCAGTGAGATGGCGGGAATCATCGATGTCGGCAATGTGGTAGTTTCTAAGGTTTTCACTCCGCGTACTTCACTTTTTTTCGGGGCGTTCTTCGCGGTCGCACTCATAGCAGGAATAAATGCAATGTTCATCGCCGGCCCTCGTGTCACCCAGAAAATGGGATCGGATCATCGGCTGCTTTCCTCGCTTGAGAAAGAAACTTCCAATGGCGCCCCGGTGAATGCCATACTTCTGCAGGCATTCATTTCCATAGGACTGGTTGTTTTTTCGGATTTCAAGTCAATCATCGAATATGTAGGTCTCACCCTGACTATATTCTCCACAATGACGGTTCTGGGTGTGTTCATACTTCGTTTCAAGAAGATGACCAATGAGAATACGATCAGGACATTCGGCTACCCCATCACTCCGTTGCTTTTTCTGGTAGTAAGCGTATGGATGATCGTTTATTTCGTAAAAGAGGACCCAAAGAAGTTGCTATGGTCGCTTCTTACGGTTATTCCTGCAATACCTATACATTACCTCAGCAAGAAGAATAGCGAAGTCAGGAGCTAAGCACTCGTTTAATTTGTGTATATTAGAATATTGTAGAATCATCGGCGTTTACTCGCAGGTCATCCTCAAATATCCGTACAGCTAAAAGTGTCGATGAGTCGAATGTCATCCTTGTTTCGCTTACGTCGCCTTTTTGTGTTGTTTCCTTCAATATTGGTCCTTTCAAATATTGCTTTGGCGGACGGGATTATTTATTCCGATTCTGCAGAATACGTCAAAGCCAAATTGACGTATGATCATCAGCTGAAATCATACGAGAACTATATCCAGAAAAGGGAGCTTTATCTTGGTCTGGAACTTCCTGATTTGAATCATGCACCAGCGCGCTGGGTGGAGGATTACTTCAGTCCCAAGATGCAAGCGTCCGGAATTTTTTTCGATAATTATGTTATCAGGTATTTTCCGGACGTTGAACCAGCCGGAAATGAATATATCGTCGTTTACCAGCCTAATCCGGCTTCGCCGGAGCTGAAAATGAGATTTTCGAATTTTGAGGAGACGGGTACTGGTGTGGTCATTTCGGTATTCTATTACGCATTCAACAATCCGGGCGATCCGCCCGTTTTCAGAAAGGCAGGTGCTTCTACTGCTACCACTGTCACGGTATCTGATCCGCTTTCTCCGGCATCAGCAACAGATCCCGATACCTCTTTTCAGAATCGTTATTACATGATGCCTAACGGCAGGCGTTACAGCTATGAAGAGCTGATACGGACATTCCCCAGCATGAAATTCAACAGGGTTTTTAAAAAGGCATTCTGATTCCCGTTTTTTTCCAAGTGATCGTCTTGGTTTGCCGACAGGCAAGACTTTTTTGGGCGTTCAAAATATCATGTACGATGTAGCGTTATCATACAGGTCACTAAATCATCATAGACATGAGCATAATTCGTTCGATTGCAAAAGCACTCATTTGGCAGGTGTTGTTTCTTTCAATCGTTGGAATAGCCGGTGCGGCATCGGTATCGTTGGAGGAAGTCATGGATTCTAAATCAGTCAAAGCGACTGCCGTCATAGATCAAGGTAACACAGGAACCAATATCAAAGTTGTTTTTGTCAATGTCAGCAATAAGAAACAGGTTTTTCATGTCGAGGCTGGCAGGATATTCGATGTTCTCGACGGCAACTACCAGGATCTGATCACAGTCAGTACGACGGAGGTTTCGATCACTCCAGGAGCTAAAGGAACCGTTAGGTTGAGGGGTTTTTGTAAGAATAGGACTAAGGGCAGTCCACGTGCCCAAAACAAGATTGTTTTGGGGGAGATGGCAACGGGTAATCTTTTGAAGATATGCGAGCACCTTGACGGAAAGCAATTCATGGATAACACGTTCCAATTTGCTGTGTGGTCAGCGACCGATGGGGTCGATATAAAAAGCGTTTATACCAAGGGCGACGATGTCGGTCAAATAAAGGTTTTGCATAAGTTCCTTTCCAAGGTTCTTGAGAAGCCACTCCCTTCATATTCCCTCTTTATAGAGTACAAACAGGTTGGAACAAATTTTTGGGAATCCGTACCTAACTACCTGTATCTGGACGCCGACTACGAGACAACTGTCAACGGTGATGTGAGAATAGTTTTCGAGGACAGTCAAGGAAAAGTGATTCGTGAATTGATGAGGCCTACTTACCGTGTCTATGATAAATACGCTTTGGAAGTCCGTATGTACCTTGATGGAATAAATTCAGGAATGTATAAGGTGAAGGTTTATCTCGGCAACAAGGTGCTTAAAGAGTGGCAAGCGACGATCTAAGCTCTATAACCGAAAGGCGTTCTAGCCGAGACTTGTAATGCTCTTAGCATGATTATCAAATATTCCTGGGATAAGATTTGATAATCATGCTAAGAGCATTACAAGTCCCGGCTAGAAAGCCTTTCGGTTATAGAGCTTAGATCGTCGCTTGCCACTCTTTAAGCACC
>JBJSZR010000166.1:0-5140 GCA_046090385.1 Bacteroidota bacterium | reverse complement strand
TCACAGGAAACAATTTACCTGATAATCAATGGGGATACGGGAAAGTGAATGGCTATGGCGCAGTAAAAGGATGCACTGTAGGCATCGATGAATTATCAGGTTATGAAAATATCGATTTCGGCATCCGTCCGAATCCAATCGAAAACTCTTCAATGATATATTTTGATTTTTCACGCGTTACCGATTTCACAAAAGCAACTGTTTGCTTGAGGGATATGGCAGGTAGAAAGTTGTTGACTGAGCATTTGCAGGATGATACGGGCACAACGAACATATACACCAAGGAATTATCGTCTGGAATCTATCTCTTGTCCTTGGAAATAGACGGACGGGTGGTGAAGATTGTCAAAGCAATAGTGCAGTGATGATTTTCAATCCTTAAATTCGCGATCCATAATGACGCGAGCAAAGGATTATTTTTCACTTATCAAATTTTCACATACCGTTTTCGCGATGCCCTTCGCGATCATTGGTTTTTTTCTTGGCACCCACTCCACTTCCGCCGCTATTGACTTTTCACTCTTTTTGAAAGTGATCGCATGCATGGTCCTGGCAAGAACATCTGCGATGGCATTCAACCGTTTCATCGATCGCAGTTACGACAGCATCAATGTCCGCACAAAGTCGCGTGAAATTCCGAGTGGGAAAATGAAACCGAAACAAGCACTTCTGCTTACCATATTATCAGGGACAGTATTCATCGCGGCAACGTTTTTCATCAACCCTCTGTGCTTCAAGTTAGCACCAGTAGCATTGGCTGTAGTACTGGGATATTCTTATACGAAACGCTTCACGGCCCTTTGCCATTTTATTCTTGGAATCGGGCTTTCATTGGCACCGATCGGAGCTTATCTGGCTGTCACCGGACGGTTCGATACCACTCCGTTGTTATTCTCAATGGCAGTCATAACCTGGGTGAGTGGCTTCGACATCATCTATGCATTGCAGGACGATGAGTTTGATCGGTCGCAGCAACTACACAGTGTACCGGTATTGTTTGGAAGAAAAAACTCATTGATGTTCTCAAGGTTGTTGCATGTCCTCTCATTCAGTCTGATCGTAACCGCCGGTTGGCTCGGAGGCTTCGGCAACATTTACTGGGTTGGAAGTGGTGTTTTCGGTTTTCTCTTGGTATACCAACATAGCATCATTCGGCCCGACGACCTGTCAAGAGTGAATATGGCTTTTTTCACGACGAATGGAATTGCAAGCGTGATTTTCTCTGTTTTTGTCGTAGCCGACCTATTGCTCAGTTGAACCTGTTTCACCTGTATTTATCGGCCATTTTTGCTATTTTTGAAATCATCAATGCAGTGGCCGTATGCGCACAAAATCGGTTGAAATGGAATTGGATAAAGAACTGGAGGCATTCCGGCAGCAAGTGTTGGCCGACTTCAGAATCGCTCTTGAAAGCAGGCATGCCAGCTTGATCGGGCGGAAAGAAGTACTGACGGGTAAAGCCAAATTCGGAATATTCGGTGACGGCAAAGAGATCGCACAGATCGCAATGGCTAAGCAGTTCCGTAATGGTGATTTCCGTTCCGGATACTATAGGGACCAGACTTTCATGTTCGCAATTGGCGAATCCGATCTGGAGAAATTCTTCGCCCAGTTGTACGCCGATCCTGATGTACAAGCAGAGCCTTCCTCCGCAGGCCGATCTATGAATGGCCATTTTTCCACACGCTTCCTGGATCATTCAGGAATGTGGAAAGATCTTTCAAAGAGTAAGAATTCATCAGCTGATATTTCACCTACTGCAGGACAAATGCCCAGACTTGTTGGACTTGCTCTTGCATCCAAGTTATACCGTAATAACCCATCACTTCATACGATGACCGGCTTTTCCGATCATGGCAATGAAGTAGCATTTGGAACTATCGGTGATGCAAGTACCTCCGAAGGTTTGTTTTTTGAATCGATCAATGCAGCCGGGGTCATGCAGATTCCAATGGCCATTTCTATATGGGACGATGGATACGGCATCTCGGTCCCTGCAAGATATCAGACGACAAAACAGAATATTTCTGAAATACTGAAAGGATTCGCCAGGAACGATAAAGGCAGTGGTTATGTGATATTGACTGCAAAAGGTTGGGACTACCAGGGCCTTTGTGAAATGTACCAGAAAGGTGTAGAAATATGTCGAAAAGAGCATGTCCCTGTTCTTTTCCATGTAAAAGAAATGACCCAGCCACAAGGACATTCGACCTCCGGTTCACACGAACGATACAAGTCGAAAGAACGACTCGCTTGGGAAGAAGAATTCGATTGCATTCGCAAAATGCGTGAATGGATGCTTTCGGCAGAAATCTGCACCGCTGAAGAATGCGAACGCATTGAAGAAGAGGCTAAAAACAAAGCACATGAAGCTCGAAATGCCGCTTGGAAGAAATTTTCAGAGTCCATACGTATTGAATTGAGCGAAGCGCTTACAGCAATTGACAGACTTGTAATCGTTAGCGGTCAGGCTGCATTCATTTCCAAGATCCGCTCTGAGCTAGCAGCCATCATGAATCCTTCCCGAAGGGATATATCAGCGGCCATTCATGCTATCCTTCGTCTCACCAGAAATGAACAAAGTATCGAAAAAACCACTTTGAATGATTGGTACCTGGCGTACGGGAAACTTAATTCGGACCGTTACAATTCATATTTACATAGCCACTCGGAAGAGCGGATTTCAAAGGTAATACCCGTAGAAGTACGTTATGATCCTGACGCACCGATGGTGGATGGCAGGGAAATACTGCTTGCGAATTTTGATGCATTGTTCACAAAAGACGCCAGACTTGTCGCATTCGGTGAAGACCTCGGAAATATCGGCGATGTCAACCAAGGTTTTGCCGGACTGCAATCAAAATACGGAGAAATCAGGATTTTCGATACCGGTATCCGTGAAGCTACCATCGCAGGTCAGGGTATCGGATTAGCCATGCGTGGACTACGTCCGATTGCAGAGATTCAGTACCTCGACTACTTGCTATATGCCATTCAGATACTTAGCGATGACCTTGCGACCCTTCAATACCGCACTAAGGGTGGTCAAAAAGCGCCACTGATCATCCGCACACGTGGACATCGGCTGGAGGGCATCTGGCACAGCGGTTCGCCTATGGGTATGATATTGAACGCGCTACGTGGAATACATGTGCTTGTTCCAAGAAACATGACCCAGGCAGCCGGATTCTACAACACCGTACTTGCCAGCGATGAGCCGGCATTGATTATCGAATGTCTAAACGGCTACCGACTGAAAGAAAAATTACCAGCCAACCCTGGCGAATTCAAAATACCTGTAGGAGTACCCGAAATACTACATGCTGGAACCGACGTTACGATTGTTTCATATGGTTCCACACTGCGTATCATTCAGGACGCTATCCGTCAGCTTCAGGAGTTGGATATCAGTGTCGAACTCATAGATGTTCAGACACTCTTACCTTTTGACTCGGATCATCTCATATCCAAGTCTATACAAAAGACCAACAAACTACTGATTGTAGATGAAGATGTGCCAGGTGGAGCAAGCGCTTTCATTTTGCAGCAAATCCTGGAGGTGCAAAACGGATATCGCCATCTGGATGCCGCACCAAGGACACTCACTGCGCAAGCACACCGTCCTGCCTACGGCTCAGACGGAGATTACTTTTCAAAACCAAGTGCTGAAGATGTAACGGACATCGTCTACGAATTACTACACGAATACGATCCCGATCGATTCCCCAGGTACAAATGACCTGGCAACCATGACGAAGAAAATAACAGAGCAGGATTCACGCTACGACGATCTCGAAAAAATGAGCACCGTTGACCTGCTGCTGAATATCAACCGCGAAGATCAAACGGTTCCACTTGCAGTCAAGGCAGTCATACCGAAGATCGAGAAGGCAGTTGACGAAGTTTCTAAATTGATGACTGCCGGAGGTCGGTTGTTTTATCTCGGTGCAGGAACAAGCGGCAGGCTTGGCATCGTAGATGCTTCTGAATTGCCTCCGACATTCGGTCTTGAACACGGAAAGGTTATCGGACTTATCGCCGGTGGCGACACGGCAATACGAAAAGCGGTTGAATTCGCCGAGGATGATTCAACGCAAGGCTGGAAGGACCTTTGCAAATATGATATAGGTAGCGGAGATTGCGTAGTCGGAATTGCCGCTTCGGGAACAACGCCCTATGTGACCGGCGCATTGGAACTTTGCAACAAAAATGGCATCCTCACCATCGGAATAACCTGTAATCCTGAATCACCGTTGGCCAAAATTGCAACGTTACCTATTGAAGTGGTAGTCGGACCGGAATTCGTGACCGGAAGTACGAGAATGAAAGCAGGCACTGCGCAGAAAATGGTCTTGAATATGCTTTCTACTGCTGTGATGATAAGACTGGGCAGAGTAAAGGGAAACAAAATGGTGGATATGCAACTCACCAATAACAAGCTGGTAGACCGAGGGAAGAGAATGCTGATGGAAGGATTATCGGTAGATGAAAAAACAGCCGAAGGACTTTTGGAAAAGTATGGAAACGTGAGGAAGGCTATGGCTGCAATGAAACCTTCTTCATGAGTCATGCAGGATCTTGAGCCGTTTTACAACTGGCGTAATTATTATATAGCCTCCGAGGACATGCGTTCTCCTTTTTTCGGCACACTTTACAGTGAGTTCGAATACACCCATACAGTTTACAATTACTTCATTCACCCGCAATGGGACGATTTCGGATCGTATACACTATACCTTAAAGTACTTTTTGCAGATTACGAGAGAGGTTACGCCGTAATCGAGTTCATCGGCGAATGGAACGATGCATTGTACAACGACATCATGTTCCTGAAGCGCGATGTCATCGAGTTGATCATGGAGCAAGGAATCAACAAGTTCGTCCTCATCGGAGAAAATGTGATGAATTTCCATGGCTCTGACGATTGTTACTACGAAGAAGGGTTCCAGGAGGTAGAAAACGGTTGGATAGCCGCTATCAATTTCAGACCACACGTATTGGTCGAAATGGGTCGTTTCAACTTGGATTACTACATGGCATTTGGAGGAGAATTGGACGAACTGAATTGGAGGAATTTCACCCCTGTTGAGCTATGCGCAAAGGTGGATCATCTGATTTCACGACGATTGAATTAAGTTTT
>JBJSZR010000165.1:0-7452 GCA_046090385.1 Bacteroidota bacterium | reverse complement strand
TTTACAGAGTACCAATGGAAAGCTGATCTTCCGGGTGAGCCTTGGGATACCGGATTCAGTGAACTCAATGAACCTGACCCTGTGGTTCAACAGGGCGGACAACACCTTGGAGTAATCGGAAGTGCAGCACGAAATCTATTTGGACCTTTCAAGAGCTCGATTTTTACATGGACTGGACTTACTGCTACAGAGCCTTGGATCACTCGCCCGGAAAATGTTAAATATTACAGGACAAACAAACGACTGACCAGGCTTGATTATCATATGGGAAGTTTCAGAGAACAATCCATTGAAGCTTTCCATTCTCAAAACATCATTAGAAATTGGAATGCCGGTTTACGTTTCAGGCGTTTCAATGTGAAAGATTTCCTGCCGAGAAGTGATCCATACTATAACCGTTTCCTTTTTTTCACTGATTATGAAAGTCAAGATGGCCGGTACCATATTTTCGCGAATGCCATGTGGAACTCTTTACGAAACCAATTGAACGGTGGCATAACTTACGATACCATTTTCAGTGGAAAAGAAACATCCAACATCGATTTGAAGGGTCTTCCTGTGAATCTGTCAACGGCCGAAAACAGGACAAAAGAAAAATCGTTTGAGATCAGTCATTACTATCGTATTGACAGACCCTCTGATTCATCGCGAATCAGTTCCAGGTTTTTTCTGAACTCTGTTTATTCCGCCGGATCCTCTACATATTCAGATAATGAACCCGACTCTTCGGCTGTCTATGAATATTTCTATGATGGTCTTTCGTCGTATGACTCCTTAGGATTTCAGGATTTCAGAAATAAATCCGGTTTGGACTTTTCCTTACGAACAAAAAAGTCCTTGTTGCGGATAAGTCCTTTCGCGGAACATCAGCTTTATACGTATTTTCAGGATACTACTATAAGCCAGAAAAACTTTTCTGTCGGAGCCGAGGCATCTATTGATATTTCAAGATTCAGATTCAAGGCAGTCCGTCAGGTGATGCTGGGAAGAGAAAATGATGGAAACAACAGCACAACATTTTCCATCGGTTTTCAGTCTGGAAATTGGACCATAAGCGGAAGTCTCACGGATAAAAAATCAGTTGTTCCGTTGATTTTTCAATACTTCAAGTCCAACCATCTACGTTGGTCCAATCGGTTTGATCCGATCGAAAACTCCCTTTTGAGTCTTTCTTTTCAACATCGTAAATCCGGATTATCGGTCGATATTGAATCTGAAAGCATAAAAGGCTTCCTATTCATGGATCGTGATGCTGTTCCGGAACAACATGACGGAACTCTTGTAATTCGTCGCATGTCGGTCCGTAAGGATTTCAGCTATAAAAAGTGGCACATGGAAAACCGGATACGTTTACAGCAGATTTCCGATGAGTCAATCTTGCGCCTTCCAGCTTTACATCTGGTCCACTCCGTTTATTGGGAAAACGATCTTCTTAACAAAGCATTCATACTTACAGCGGGCATCCGATTCAGGTATCAATCCTCTTACTATGCAGATGCATTCATGCCTGCAAGCAATACTTTTTATCTTCAGGACAGTATTTCTTGTGCCGGGCAACCGATTTTCGACCTGTTTACAGACATGAGGATAAAAGGGGCGACCATCTACCTTTCAGCCAATAATATCCTGCAGGGAATTGCCTCGAATGCTTTTTACATGACTCCCTTTTACCCTCAAGCCGGCATGACATACCGATTCGGTGTCCGGTGGTTTTTTCTGGACCAATAAGGATTCGCTGCTCAGGTTTTCTGTTTCTTCTTCTTTGCAGCAGGAAACAGCACGTTGTTGAGAATAAGCCGATAGCCCGGTGAGTTAGGATGAAGACTCAAATCAGTTGTAGGATCCCCTACCTGATGTTGGTAGTCTTCCGGATCGTGACCGCTGTAGAATGTCCATGTGCCTTTTCCATAATCACCATGAATGTAACGTGCCTCGTCTTCCGATTTGCATTCTCCCATGACAAGCACTTCCGGCTTCAACGTACGCTTTTTGAAAGCTGTTGTCTGTCCCATGAAACCTTTGATGACTTGTTCATGGTTTTGACAAAGCATAGTAGGAACCTGATCCCATTTGGCAGAGAATTCGAATAATGAGAACATATCCTCATTGCGAGTCATCCTTCTCACCGGAGGCTGATTGTCAATATCGCTGAACTCGTACTCGTACGGATTTGTGCTCAGTTTGTAATTACGAAAAGCGAATGTCTTTGAATAATCTATTTTCTTATTCATAGCAGGATCAGCAGCATCACCATCGAACATTTCTTCACATATATCGATTCCCTCTGCCGATAGGGCAATGTCATAAGAATCGGTAGCTGAACACATCGCGAACAAATAGCCTCCTCCGGAAACGAAATCACGTATTTTCAAAGCGACGGACAATTTCATTTGCGACACTTTGGAAAAGCCCAATTGGTTAGCGGAATTCTCCTGAAGCCTTACGTCTTCCTGATACCAGGGCGCAGTACGATAAGCAGACCAGAATCTTCCGTACTGCCCGGTGAAATCCTCATGATGAAGATGCAACCAATCGTACAATGGTAATTTACCCTGGATCACCTCCTGATCATACACTACATCGTAAGGAATCTCGGCATAGGTCAGGCAAAGCGTTACCGCATCGTCCCACGGCATCTTGTTCTTTGGTGAATAGACGGCGATTTTAGGAGCTTTTTCCAGCTTAACGACCTCCTGATTGACCTCCGGGTCGGAGATTTCTGTCAGGATGGAAGCCGCCTGAGCATCGGCTACGATCTGATACGATACGCCACGTATCGCACATTCCTGTTCGTAGCGCTGGATATCACTGAAAAGGAAACTGCCACCCCTGTAATTAAGTAACCACTGCACGTCGATGCCGTCGGTGAGAGCTTTGTAAGCGATGCCGTAGGCTTTCAGGTGATCCGTTTGCGCTTCATCCATAGGAATCAGGATGAACGCAGCGCGCAATGGAAAAACAATCAGGAAGCAAAAAGCGAATAAAGTCAGTCGTAGCATGTTTGCAGGTCTGTTCTAATCATAACGGATTCGGCATCCTCCTGATTGAACAAAAACTTGTTTAATCAAAGATACTTCTAAATCAGGCTCAGAAATCCATTTTCATCTGGGCTTTCTTACGCTGGACGTTGCCTTTGTCGGCATGGTCAGTATTGAAATCCCACTCAACGGTGACCGCCTTTTCTTCCTTGAGTGGTGTTGCTTTTTTTGAAACAGTCTTTCCTTTAACAACAGGTTTGATCTTTGATGCGGTTTTGAGTGACGTTTTATCCGGTTTTTTTGCAGATGGCTTGGCCATGGCGGATTTGATAACCGGCTTTGACTCTGCAGCGGCTTTCTTTGGAGCCGATTCAGGAACCATGGTCAACTGTTCTGATTTAGGAACTGGTTTTGCATCGGCAGTTTTTATGATTTTCTGAACCAGATTCTTTGTTAGGATGTTACCGATGGTGCCTCTACCTTTCACTTCGAATTCGTTGAAATCGACATCGATCTGCGTATTCCTCAACTTCGGCTTAGGTCTCAAAATGACCCTTACTTTCTCGCCCTCTTTTTCATGGAAACAGTGCGACAAGTAGAGGATTTTTGAGCCATCATTCCCCTTTGTAAGAACGTATTCCTTGTCGCGTGTTGTTCCGCCTACAGTGAAACGCTTCACCATGGCTGATCCTCCACGCCCGTCCTGATAGATGAGGTTGAAAATAGGTTCCGGGTCGGTTTTCCGGAAAACCGTGATATAACGGACATCTTTCCCAACATATTTCTTCTCTCCTACTTTGGTGACCATCAAGGAGCCGTCGCCACGGATGACCAATATTTCGTCCAGGTCGGAACATTCTGAAATGAATTCATCTTTCTTCAGGCCGAATCCAGCAAAGCCGTCCTCTTTATTGACGTAAAGCTTTTGGTTGTTAATGATGACTTCAGATGCGACTACTTGCTCAAAGGTGCTGATTTGGGTTTTGCGCTCCCTGCCTTTGCCGTATTTCTTCAAAAGGTCTTTGAAGTAAGCGATGGCATATTGTTTCAGATTGGCCAGATGATCATTCACTTCATCCAGTTCCGCTTCCAGTCCTTTTATTTTCTCATCCTGTTCTTTGACATCGTATTTGGAGATGCGCTTGATTTTTATTTCAGTCAAAGAAATGATATCATCACGGGTGATTTCACGCTTGAACTTCTTCTTGTAGGGCTTCAATCCTTCATCGATGGTTTCTATGACTTGCTCCCAAGTGGTACAATCCTCGATATTACGATAGATCCTCTTCTCGATGAATATTTTCACCAATGAGCTGAAATGCCACTCCTCTTCCAATTCCGATTTTCTAATTTCCAGTTCTTTCTTGAGAAGCGATACAGTCTGTTCAGTGTTGTATTTAAGTATGTCATTGACCGACATGAACCTGGGCTTGTCGTCGATAATGACACAGGAGTTCGGGGAAATCGAAATCTCGCAATCGGTGAATGCGTATAGTGCATCGATTGTCTTGTCCAAGTCTTCTGAAGAGTCACTGTGAAGATGAAGCATGATCTCCACCTTTGCCGCGGTATTGTCTTCGACTTTCTTGATCTTGATTTTGCCCTTGTCGTTGGCAGCAAGTATACTGTCGATCAGTGAGGTGGTGGTGGTTGAAAAAGGAATCTCTGTGATGACCAGCGTTTTCCGGTCGCGCTTCTCAATTTTGGCACGGATACGTATCCTACCGCCACGTAATCCTTCCGAATATTTGCTAAAATCGGCGATTCCACCGGTAGGGAAATCGGGAACTAGATTGGTCTTTTTGCCGCGAAGCACATCGATGGAACCCTCCAGAAGTTCCACTACGTTGTGAGGGAGTATCCTGCAGGCCAGGCCGACGGCGATTCCCTCAACGCCTTGCGAAAGCAGCAACGGGAACTTGACCGGTAGTGTAACCGGCTCCTTGTTGCGTCCGTCATACGACAATTGCCATTCTGTCGTTTTGGGATTGTAAACGACCTCCAAAGCAAGCTTTGACAGGCGAGCCTCGATATAACGAGGTGCAGCGGCACTGTCGCCCGTGAAAATATTACCCCAATTGCCCTGCATGTCGATCAGCAGGTCCTTTTGTCCGATCTGTACCAACGCATCACCGATCGAGGCATCGCCATGCGGGTGGTATTTCATGCAATGCCCGATGATATTCGCCACCTTATTGTAGCGACCATCTTCCATCTCCCACATGCTATGAAGGATCCTGCGTTGAACAGGCTTCAAACCGTCATTGATGTGAGGAACTGCTCTTTCCAGGATCACATAGGATGCATAATCCAGAAACCAGTTCTCATACATACCTGTGACGTGGATCAGCTGATGCCCTGAATTATTGGCAGGCTGTACCGGTGCACTTACAGGTTTCTTATCGTCTTTCTTCTTGGCCATGTTGTATTTATTGGAACTTAAGCGACTTCTTCTTGCTGCGCTACGATGTCTTTCTCCAGTCGAAGATTCGAAATGATGAACTCCTGCCTTTCAGGTGTGTTCTTCCCCATATAATAATCAAGGAGCTTTTGTATGGTTTCCTCCTGACCGATCATTACAGGCTCAAGACGCATGCTTTTACCTATGAAATGAACGAATTCATCCGGTGAAATCTCACCCAGTCCTTTGAAACGCGTGATTTCAGGTTTGGCTCCCAGCTTTGCGATGGCATTGACTCGCTCTTGCTCCGAGTAGCAATAGATGGTTTCTTTCTTGTTTCGTACACGGAATAGCGGGGTTTGAAGTATATGGACATGCCCGCTTCGGACCAGTTCAGGATAGAATTGGAGAAAGAACGTGAGCAACAATAACCGGATGTGCATGCCGTCCACATCAGCATCGGTCGCAATCACGATACGGTTGTACCTCAGTTCATCCATTCCGTCCTCCACGTTCAATGCATTAACCAATAAATTGAATTCTTCGTTCTCGTAAACGACTTTCTTGGTGAGTCCGTAGCAATTCAACGGTTTTCCTTTTAGACTGAAGACCGCTTGTGTGTTAACATCGCGGGATTTGGTGATGGAACCTGATGCAGAATCCCCTTCGGTGATGAATATGGTGGATTCCTGTCGCATGACATGGCGCGAATGGAAATGCACTCTGCAATCGCGCAATTTTCGATTGTGCAGGTTGGCTTTGCGGGCACGTTCATTAGCCAGTTTCTTGATACCGGCAATCTCTTTACGCTCACGTTCGCTCTGCAGGATTTTCTGTTCAAGGGCTTTAGCAATTTCAGGATGCTTGTGCAGGAAATTGTCAAGCGCTGTCTTGATGAAATCGTTTATCCAGGACCGTATCTGTACGCCATTCGGTTCACGGGTAAGGGAACCGAGTTTGGTTTTGGTCTGTGACTCGAATACCGGTTCTTGCACACGCACGCTGATGGCGGCTACGATGGAAGTACGAACATCACTTGCATCGAATTCCTTTTTGTAGAATTCACGTACAGTTTTCACTATCGCTTCTCTGAATGCAGCCTGATGGGTGCCACCTTGGGTGGTGTGTTGTCCGTTCACGAAAGAAAAATAGTCTTCGCCGTATGAGGTAGTGTGAGTGAATGCTATTTCGATGTCATCGCCACGAAGATGGATGATCGGATACAGGGTTTCATCGGTCACGTTCCTTTCCAGCAGGTCTTTGAGACCGTTTTCTGAATAGAAACTATTTCCATTGAAGTTGATGGTAAGTCCCTTGTTCAGGTAAACATAATTCCACAACATCGCCTCGACATATTCACTGTTGAAGCGGTAATTGCGGAAGATGGATTCATCCGGCATGAATGACATGAGGGTGCCATTCTTTTCATCGCATGACTTTTCGCGCTCTTCCTTCTTGATTTCACCCTGGCTGAATTCAGCAATCTTGGTTCGTCCTTCTCTTACAGCCTGAACCTTGAAGAAGCTTGAAAGCGCATTCACGGCTTTTGTTCCGACACCGTTCAAACCGACGCTTTTCTGGAAAGCCTTGCTGTCGTATTTACCTCCTGTATTGATCTTGGAGACACACTCCACCACTTTTCCAAGCGGTATACCCCGACCAAAGTCCCGAACATCCCCTTTCCCATCTTCAATCACCACATCGATGTTCTTACCGTAACCCATCACATGCTCGTCAATGGAGTTATCGATCACCTCTTTGAGCAGCACATAGATTCCATCGTCTTTTGCAGAGCCATCGCCCAGCTTGCCGATATACATTCCCGGACGAGTTCGGATATGTTCTTTCCAGTCCAGAGATCGTATGCTGTCTTCCGTATATCCGTGATCCGGTTTTTTCTTTTCTGACATGATCGATTATTTCAAATGGAAGGTTAAAATAAAGAGAGTGGTTGAGCCGGATGCTCTCGGATCTTTTCAAATATCCACACTCTGTTGTGCAAAGTCATGCCGACGAGTTTGATAGCAATGCTTCAACACTTTCTTGATCGAGGGGTATCTCAACACATTTTAT
>JBJSZR010000164.1:0-9586 GCA_046090385.1 Bacteroidota bacterium | reverse complement strand
TGAATTGCCACGTCAGAAGGAGATCTTCGAAGTGCTGATGAGCGATTTTTCCGAAGAAGTGAAATCATGGATGATCCGAACTGAGCTGGGAACCGAATTCAGATATTATGAATCGATCAGAGAGGTGACGCGTGACCGGGGTATCCTCACGCGTCTGCCTTTTGGAATCACACTCTACTGACAGATGCTATCCAACAGGGAACTTTCACGGGCCTTCCGATTGGCATCCCAGCTGATGGAACTGCATGACGAGAATCCGTTCAAAGTGCGTTCCATGCAGAACGCATCCTTCAAAATCGATAAGATCCCGGAACCTCTTTCATCTCTTACAGAGGCCGAACTCGCTGCTATGGATGGCATCGGAAAGAGCACCGCTTCCAAGATCACTGCATTGAATGAGAAAGGTGTTTTCAGCGACCTGGAAGAGCTCATTGCCAAAACACCCGGCGGAGTCATTGAAATGCTTGCCATAAAAGGTATCGGTCCTAAAAAAGTGAGAGCACTTTGGAAGGAGCTTGGTATCGAGTCAGTGGGCGAACTGCTCTATGCATGCAATGAGAACCGACTTGTAGAACTGAAAGGATTCGGCGCTAAAACGCAAGAACAAGTGCGTCAGGCAATCGAATACGCTCGATCGAACGAAGGCAAATACCATTATGCCACTGTGGAAATCGCAGCCATGCAATTGGTGCATGATCTGGAAGAATCCGCCAAGGTGAAACGGATAAGTTTCACCGGAATGCTCAGAAGAAAATGCGAAGTGCTTGAAAAAGCTGAACTGATCGCCTTGATGGAGGACAGGACCGCGATCATGCATTTACTGAAGGATAATCCGAAAACAGCAAGCGAGGGCCAGAAAGAATCCATTGATAGCATCTCGTTCGAAACCTCTGATGGAATTCCGATAGACATTCGATTTTCCACGGAAGTGGATTTTGAGAAAAACCTATTCTTGTCAACTTCCAGTGATGCGCACCTTACCTGGCTTAAAAAACGAACACCCGATGCCGGCTATTCAGGCTCAACTGAAGCAGAGATTTACCAACGGATGGGACTTCCCTATTTCGAACCGGAGTTCAGAGAAGGAGTGTTCGAAGAAAAATGGATGAATGGTGGCGGTCTTCCTGCCCCCGTCACATACGAGGACCTTGTCGGCACGCTTCATAACCATACCACTTACAGTGACGGGATGCACACACTTGAAGAGATGGCCACTTACTGTAAAAGCATGGGCTATCAATACCTCGGTGTATGTGACCACAGCAGAAGTGCTTTTTATGCAAACGGACTTCAGCCTGAGCGCGTACTGAAACAACACGAAGAGATCGAGAAATTGAACGCCAAAATGGCCCCCTTCAGGATCTTCAAGGGTATAGAATCAGATATCCTGAATGACGGGTCGCTTGATTATGATGAGGATCTTTTAACCCGATTCGACTTCATAGTTGCCTCAGTACATTCCGTACTGAGGATGGATAAACAAAAAGCGACCACTCGACTCATCAAAGCCATCGAGCATCCTCGCACCACTATTCTGGGCCATCCGACCGGTCGATTATTATTGGCCCGAGAAGGCTACCCGCTAGAGATGGAAAAGGTAATCGATGCCTGCGCTGCTAATGAAGTCGTCATCGAGCTCAATGCGAATCCATACAGATTGGATCTTGATTGGCGGTTTATCCCGTACGCTTTGGAAAAAGGAGTCAAGATCAGTATCAATCCGGACGCTCACAGAAAAGAAGGCTACCACGACATGCACTACGGCGTTTGTGTCGCTAGAAAGGGCGGTCTTACAAAAAAAGACACTTTCAATTCATTCGGAACTCAGGCAGTATCCGCTTGGTTTGAAAAAAAGAAATGAATCGAAATTTCAAGCCTGGTCGGGCTTTTGTTCACGCGATTCGACAACGGTATTGATGTTAGGCTCAGCAATCTGTTCGGGCTGCTTTGGTTGAGACGGTTGCCGATCTGCTTCTCGTACTTCTTTTTCGATGCCGTTCATTGCATCTTTGAAATCTCGCATACCTTTTCCAAGACCGCGTGCCAGTTCAGGAATCCTGCTGGATCCGAAAAAGAGAAGCACGATAAGGAGGATGAAAAACACCTCACTACCGCCGAGGTTCAAGAAAAGGAGATTGGATGTCATCATCAGATATTACTAGTTGGTACGAAGGTACGAAGTGGGGGCGAAAAAAAACCGGGCACTTTAGGTGCCCGGCTGAAATTTCGTCAAAGTCGCTTATTTTCCTCCCTTTCCAAGCTTCTGGAAATCAATAACGATAGGTGTCGCGATACAGATTGAAGAATATGTTCCGATTACGATTCCTATCAACAACGCAAAGGTAAATCCTCGAATCACCTCTCCACCGAAGATGAAGATGGCCAACAGGACGAAGAAGATGGTAAGTGACGTATTGATGGTACGACTAAGGGTGGAGTTCAACGCGTCATTGATCACTTTTTTCTGGTCGTTCGCATGGTGATGAACACCGACGAATTCGCGGATACGATCGAATACCACGACGGTGTCGGTCATCGAATAACCCATTACCGTAAGAATAGCCGCAATGAATGCCTGGTCGATTTCCAACGAAAATGGAAGAACTCCATTGAAAATGGCGAAGAAGGCCAGTACCGCAAGAGCATCGTGCAAAAGAGCAGCAACGGCTCCAAGTCCATACTGCCAACGCTTGAAGCGGATGAAGATATAAATGAACATCAAGGCGCAAGAAACTAGAATTGACCATACGGCTGATGATTTGATATCGTCCGCAACGGTAGGACCTACCTTCTGCGTGCTCAAAACCTGGTAACCGTTGCCTTTCATGGTTGAAAGCCCTTCGTTTAGTTTATCGGCCACTTTTGCTTCCACATCAGCAGAAGCGTCATCGATCAGATAAGTGGTTGTGATCTTGACCTGGTTGTTATCACCGAATGTTTTAACCTCAGGAGATTTGGTCAATGGTCCTTTCAAGGCATCGATTACATCGACGGTGGATACAGGCTGTTCAAAACGAACAACGTAAGTACGACCACCCTTGAAATCGACTCCGAAGTTGAGGCCTTTCATTGCAAAGGCCGCAATACCCGCGATGATTATGACCGATGAGATGGCATAATAAGTCTTACGGCGATCGACAAAATTGATATTTATGTTCTTGAACATGCCTTTGGAGAAGTTGTTCCAGAAACGAATCTCTTTGTTCTTACCGGTCATCCAATCGAATATGAGACGTGTAATGAAAATCGCGCAAAACAGGGATGAAAGGATACCGATGATCAACGTAGTTGCGAAGCCCTGAATCGGACCTGTACCGAAGGTGTACAGAATGATGCCAAGGATAAGAGTAGTCACGTTGGAGTCGATGATCGAAGAATAGGCATGTTTGAAACCGTCTGAAATGGCCAGTCGTCCGCCTTTACCCAGCGCCATCTCTTCGCGTACACGCTCGAAGATGAGGATGTTCGCATCAACCGAAAGACCGATTGTCAAAACTATACCTGCTATGCCAGGGAGGGTCAATACGGCACCAAGCGAAGCAAGAATACCCATTATGAAGAATACGTTCGCGAAGAGAGCTATATCGGCGACGATACCTGCATTACTGTAGTAAGAAACCATGAACAGCAGTACGAGAATCAGTGCAATCACGAAGGATAGGAGTCCGGAGTTGATGGCTTCCTTACCCAGCGTCGGTCCTACAACTGTGTCTTCTACGATACGCGCAGGAGCAGGAAGCTTACCTACTTTAAGGATGTTGGCAAGGTCGTCCGCCTCTTCTACCGAGAAATCACCAGTGATACTGGAATTACCGCCTGCGATTTCACCTTGTACGACAGGATAAGAATAAACATATTCATCAAGAACGATAGCGACCGATTTACCAACATTGTCACGCGTAAGCCGCTTCCAGGTACGTGCGCCTTCAGCATTCATGCTCATTCCGATTTCCCAATTGTTGGAGAACTGCCCTTTTTGCTTTCGTGCATCCACGATAGCAGAGCCATCAAGAGGAGCTTGCTGTTCGCGCGCTGGCATACGAATCGCGATTAGTTGGAGGACTCGCCCATCCTTATCAATCGGCTTTACGGACCACAACGCCTTGAATTCCTTAGGGAATTTGGCACGAACCTGATCCATGGCGAAATAAGAATTGATCTTTGCAGTATCCTTCACCAAAGCGGCACCGATGACCGGACCTTTACGAAGCTCGGACTGGCCCTGTGCATTCTGATTGATAGAAGGTGTGAGTACACCGAAAAGCGGATTCTCACGAGCAAAATCTTCAAATGTCTTCTGTGCTGCCGAGGTATCTTTTTTCGCGGTATCGGACTTGGCTTCGGCAAGCTGGTCGGTAATCGACTTGGTCTTGTTAGTGTCTTTGGAAGCGGTAGCAGCATCGGCGGACTTCAAAGTGTCTTGAGACTGGGCTTGAGGATCCAGTTTCATAGAATCCTTAGCTGGAACAGTGGTGACCAAAGACTTCAGGACTGTGTTGGCCTCTTCCAACTTGGAATAGATTTCGAGGTTGTCAAAAGTTTCCCAAAATTCCAGCTTCGCAGTTCCCTGTAGGAGCTTGCGCACACGTTCAGGCTCTTTGATACCGGGGAGTTCGACAAGGATACGACCATTACCCAGCTTTTGTACGTTGGGCTGAGTGACACCGAACTTGTCAATACGCGTCTTGATGATCTGGTACGTGCGGTCAAAAGCAGCGTTGGCCTCTTCCTGAATCACGGCTCTGACCTGTTCGTTCGTCGAATTGAATTTGATTCTTTCAGAAAGTTCCTTGGTGGCGAAAATAGCCGCCAATTTGGCATTAGGATCCAGCTTCTGGAATTCATCAACGAACAACGAAACGAAATCTTTCTGGCTTTTCGACTGCGCAGCAACAGCATTTTGGAGCGCCTTGTTGAAAGTAGCATCGTTGCTGTTATTGGCCATCGACCTGATCAGATCGACCAGGGATACTTCAAGAGTGACGTTCATGCCACCCTTGAGGTCAAGACCCATATTGAGTTCGTTTTCTTTACATTTTTTGTAAGTCAAGCCGACAACAGGATATACTTCGACCGAATTCATGGAGTCGAGGTAAGCCCTTTCTTTAGCGACATCGCCGTTTGCGGCTTCACGCGCATCTTTTTCGACTCCGCTGGTGATCAGGGAGAATGAAAGCTGATAGAGGCAAACGATGGCCAAAAGGACAGCAAACAGTTTTACAGCACCTTTACTTTGCATGGAATGAATGTGGATTTTGGTAAAAAATCGTGGTTATTTTTCAGGAGGGTGCAAAGATAAGATAAGGGCGGGAATCTGCAACCTTTCAAAGCCAGTGACCCTGGCCTGTGAAATCTTCGCTACTTCTTGATTTTGAATGATTTAATAATCAGGGATTCACTTCCTTTACGGTCTGAGCCGAAGTAATCTGGTCAGGCATTGCCTGACTGAAGAAACTTACCAGAAAAAATAGACCGACGTAAAAAAGTACGATCAGTAGATAGTGCAGCGTATTCTTCAGTACGGAATCCTCGTTGCCACTTTTGAAATGCGGATGGTGAGCGGTTTTCATCAATTAGATTATTCTGATACCGCAGATTAGCACCATAATGCATCAACGATTGATCATTTTGGATCTTTTTAATGATTTGTAAGATTTGACGATTGTTTGCTGGTTTGAACTAGCTAAAAAGCAGGGCTGAGAAATTGCTACCTTTGTGCCCGAAAACGAAAAAAACATGGCTTTTGACCTATCGATGATCCGTGAAACTTACGGCAAAATGCCGGAAAGGATCAACAAGGCCCGCCAACTGGCTGGGCGTCCTCTGACACTGACTGAGAAAATTCTGTACACGCACCTCACGGAAGGAACTCCTTCGCAGTTGTTTGAAAGAGGTAAGTCTTATGTGGATTTCAATCCTGACAGGGTTGCCATGCAAGATGCCACGGCTCAAATGGCCCTCCTGCAATTCATGCAGGCCGGCAGACCAAAAGTGGCTGTTCCTTCAACTGTTCATTGCGACCATTTGATCACTGCCAAAACAGGAAGCGAGCAAGACCTTGCAATAGCTGAAAAAGAAAACGAAGAAGTATACGAGTTCCTGAGTTCCGTATCCAATAAATACGGTATAGGATTCTGGAAACCCGGTGCAGGTATCATTCACCAGGTCGTTCTTGAAAATTACGCATTCCCCGGTGGAATGATGATCGGTACGGACTCACATACGGTCAATGCTGGAGGCCTTGGCATGGTTGCAATAGGTGTTGGTGGTGCCGATGCCTGTGATGTAATGGCCGGATTGCCCTGGGAACTCAAATGGCCCAAACTCATCGGAGTGCGACTTAGTGGAAAGCTGAACGGATGGACGAGTCCGAAGGATGTGATACTGAAAGTCGCCGGTCTTCTGACAGTCAAAGGGGGCACAGGGGCGATTGTTGAGTATTTCGGTGAAGGCGCCACCAGTATGAGTTGCACAGGCAAAGGCACCATCTGTAACATGGGTGCTGAAATAGGCGCAACGACTTCCACTTTCGGCTACGATGAAAGTATGGAAAGATATCTTCGTTCCACAGGCCGTAGTGAAGTTGCCGATATGGCCAATTCCATTCGTGAGCATCTCACCGGCGACAAGGAAGTCTATGAAAATCCGGAAAAGTATTTCGATCAGTTGATCGATATCGATCTGTCATCACTGGAGCCTCACGTCAACGGTCCATTCTCCCCTGACCTGGCGACTCCCATCAGTAAACTCCGTGAAACGGCTATCGCAAACGGCTGGCCATTGAAAGTGGAAGTCGGACTGATCGGATCGTGCACCAACTCCTCCTACGAAGACATCAGCCGAGCCGCTTCCCTGGCGGATCAGGCCGTTGCGAAACAACTTTCACCGAAAGCCGAATTCACGATCACTCCGGGATCCGAACTGGTGCGATACACGATAGAAAGAGACGGCTTCATCGACACCTTCGAGAAGATCGGCGGCAAGGTCTTTGCCAATGCGTGTGGACCTTGTATCGGCATGTGGGCAAGAACAGGAGCCGAAAAGCAGGAGAAGAATACCATCATTCACTCGTTCAACCGTAACTTCAAAGCCCGACAGGACAGTAATCCGAATACATTCGCATTCGTAGCATCGCCTGAAATCGTCACCGCTCTTGCTTTGGCCGGTGATCTCGGCTTCAATCCTTTGACAGATACCTTGATGAATGCATCCGGACAGCAGGTGAAACTTGACCCCCCCACAGGCCATGAACTTCCAGGAAAAGGTTTTGCCGTAGAAGACAACGGCTATCAGTCCCCTGCAGAAGACGGAACAGGAGTGCAAGTGATTGTGAATCCTTTGAGCAATAGATTGCAATTGCTCGACCCATTCAATGCATGGGAGGGCAGTGATCTGCACGGACTGCGTTTGCTGATCAAAGCCAAAGGAAAGTGCACGACAGATCATATCTCTCCGGCAGGAAAGTGGCTCAAATTCCGCGGTCACCTTGACAATATCAGCAACAACATGCTGACCGGTGCTACCAATGCTTTTAACGACACAGCTAACTCCGTCAAGAATCAGCTTACAGGATCCTATGGAGAAGTACCTACTGTGCAGCGTGCGTACAAGGCCTCGGCTATCGGAACGATCGTTGTCGGAGATGAGAACTACGGCGAAGGTTCAAGCCGCGAACACGCAGCAATGGAACCCCGACACCTTGGCGTAAGAGCAGTGCTTGTGAAATCCTTCGCAAGAATCCATGAAACTAATCTGAAAAAGCAGGGAATGCTTGCATTGACTTTCGCAAATCCCGCTGATTACGATCTGATCCGCGAAGATGACACATTCGACATCGTCGGATTAGGAACCTTCTCTCCAGGCAAACCGCTTACGCTTGCCATCAACCATAACGATGGCAGCCGTGAAGAGATCACGGTGAATCATACCTACAATCATAACCAGATCGAGTGGTTCAAAGCCGGCGGAGCACTGAACATCATCCGTGCTTCGGTCAAACAATGATCAAACGAACAAAATACAGGACCCCGTCGAAGGCGGGGTCTTTTTTTATACCTCCATCGTTTAAGGCATGACAAAAACGAACAGGACAATCGCCATCATTGGTGGAGGATTTTGCGGTATGATGACTGCAATCCATCTGAAAAGGCTCCTCAGAGGTCATCCTGTTTCCATTATGATTTTCACGGATTCAGAGTTAGGTAAAGGTCCAGCCTATTCCACTAAAAGTGGAAATCATCTTTTGAATGTGGAGGCCAGGAACATGAGCGCTTATCCTGACCAGCCTGGCCATTTTACCGATTGGTTGATTTCGGAAAATAAGATCAATGATGGAACAGATGTCCATCAAATGTATGCGCCCAGGAAACTGTATGGCGAATATCTGAAAGCTCAATCCGACATCCTTTTGCAGAAGGATCCTGATATTGACATCCGAATCATTGAACACCGTGCCTGTTTTATAAAACACATCGACGGATCATTCAAGATTGAAGCCGGCTCGGAAACATTCACCTCCGATTATCTTATTTTGGCTACCGGTAACAACATTCCCAGCGATCCTAAAGGCGTCCCCACGGAATTCCTGGGAAGCGAAAAATATTTCCGTAATCCCTGGACGTTTGACCCAAAGAAAATCAAAGACCAAACTCTTCCTGTGCTGATTATCGGAACAGGGCTTACCATGGTCGATACGCTTTTGACGCTGCGCGAAAACGGTTTTTCGGGCAAAGTGACAGCAGTTTCACCCAAAGGATTCGAGATATTACCTCACAGAAAATATGCTGTCGTCTCAGAAATCAAAGATGAACTGATTGAGCCTTACCGGCTGGAAGAGCTTTTTTCACTTTTCAGAAAACACATCCGTCTTGTACGTTCAAAAGGCATCACCGGCGAAGCTGTAGTGGATGCAGTTCGGCCGTTTACACAAACCATTTGGAAATCGCTTGATGAAAGGGAGCGGAAAAGATTCCTATCCCACTTGCGGCACCTATGGGGACTGGCACGACACCGACTGCCTCCATCTCAACATGAGGAGATGAAAAATCAACTGGCATCAGGCCTGTTTGAAATCATAGGAGGCAGAATCATTGATGTGAAAGAGACTGACAGGATAAGCACTATTCATGTCTGTGAAAAGAATAGTGGAAATGTCATACTCATCGATGCAGGAGCGGTGGTAAACTGCACTGGCCCGGCAACTGATTTGAATAGAACAGAAGATACTTTTTTCAGGAGCATGATCCAGGAAGGGTTGATTCAGCCTGATGCTTTGGGAATTGGATTGATAGCCGATGACTGCTTCAGACCATTGAGTAGCAGCGGAACTCCCACTCAAGGACTGTACGCATTGGGCAGCCTCTTGAAAGGAGCACTCTGGGAAAGCACTGCTGTTCCGGAACTGCGGGCACAATGCCTGAAAGTAGCCCGCCTTATTTCTGAAACGGAATCCGACAGCAGTGTCGATTGAACTATTGTTTCTTGAAATTGTTTCTTTGAAATGAAAAATCCTATCAAGTCTTTCACTTTGACTTTCGTAACGGTTTTCACCGCAACATTCTTCGCCACAGCTTGCTCGAACGACTCT
>JBJSZR010000163.1:0-3601 GCA_046090385.1 Bacteroidota bacterium | reverse complement strand
CTCCTCCGACCGGACACAAATCTATCGCGGGCTTCTTTTTTGTCGTTGAGCGTGCAGTTGACTTTCATTTTTTTCGTCTCAAACCCTGTAAAAGGGCTGATGTGGGTGGTTATATGGGGGTAATAAAAATCTAATTCAGCGTTTCCTAAAATAAGACCTAATTCGGCCCAATTCACGTGATTTTGGCCAATATCTTCAACACGTTGGTCAAATTACACAGAATGGAAGCCGATGGCAGTCAATTGTGGTGGAGGTATCCTATTTCAGGTCAGTTTTTATGGGTTTTTTCGTGCAATTGTAGTTTCGATAGTCTTTTCACAGCCGAAAATCGACCAAACCGTCACCTCTACCCGCACCTGGTCTTCCTTCTCGGATAATTCATAAATCACGCTCATCTCACTGTCTGAACGTAATCTTCCGCTACCGTAGTGACTCCACTTGACCTTCTCAGCCTTATCGCTGACGACTGTCAATTCATACAGATCACGTCTTCTGGTAGCACTGATTTTTGCATTCGGCAACTCATCGATCAGCAATCGAGCAGTTCCTTCTGCAGCAGGACAAATTCCATTATAAAGTTTAGCAGTCAATAGTACGCCGTCACTTTTAACATCAGCATCCGATGGGGAATAAGCACTTTGAGGGAATGCAGGGCGCTCGAACGATCCGGTTCCTGATGTACTCCACACCAATGAATCATATTTCGACTTGATAGTAGGTTCCATGATGACGGGTTTACCCTGGCATCTTCTCAAATCAGTCACTTCCAATTCAGGCATCTTGTCCATGGTGAGCAGCACTGACTGCGTCTGAACCGGACAACCCTTCTCAGGAGAAGCTGTCAGCGTCAATCTGATTTCCCCCTCCGATTCGGTCTCACCAGGAACATATTCGAATATCCCAGGTTCGGTTTCAGAGACTGTCCCCTTACCTCCAGCCCACTCCATTTTTGAAAAGCTTCCTTCGATGACCGGTGAAAGCAGTGCCGATCCGCCCTCACATACATGGATGTCGGGCATCGGGTGCAACACCGGGCACTCGGCAAGTACAGCCGTGCAACCGGAGAAAAGAAAGGTGAGGGACAGGACTCTCATCGGAGGTTTTTATAAATCCGCCGGACAAAGAAGGTACTCTGTCCGGCGGAGATGAGATTACTGAAGAACGATACGGAAGACACGTGACTGACCATCCATCTCGAGGCTCATCAGATACACACCTGGAGTCATATTCTCGAGGTTGTACATGACGCGGTTCAGACCGAAGTCGGTTACGTCTTCCTGATAAGCGACGATACGACCTGACAGATCAGCCACTCTCCAAGCATAACGGAGACCATCTTTCGCTTCGAAGTCAAGTGTGAACTGACCATTGGTCGGGTTCGGATAAAGAACCGCTTTGGCCAGATCAACAGAACTGGTGTTACCACCCGTCTGATCGACAGCGCGAGCACCGACTGCCAACGTGGTGACATCACCTGAACCCGTACAACCCCTTACATCAGTCACACGACAGAAATAGAGCGTATTGGCAACCAGGTTGGTAGGCGTCTGTGCCGTAGATACCAGCGTACCGGTAGGTGAACTTCTCGTCCAACGGTAGGTTGTTGAACCGGTGTTGCCACCATTACGGTTAGCTTTAGCAGAAGTCTGTGTCACGTTAGTGAACGTAACAGTGATCTGCGAAGGCTGTGTGATGCTAATCGATAGACTACGGGTACAACCATTAGCGTCAGAAACAACTACGGTGTAATTACCGGCAGTCAGGTTGGTGACACTGGAGGTCGTAGTTCGAGGACCCTGAGTAGCTATCACTGTGCCTCCCTTAGACCAAGTATAAGTATAAGGTGATGTACCACCACTAGCAGAGGCATTGGCTGTACCATTGCTTCCACCGAAGCAGAACACGTTGGTACGGCTGGCCGACAAGTTGAGCGGAGCAGGCTGCGTGATCGTAGCACTTGCTGTTCTGGTACATCCGCTTGCATCGGTGATGGTCACGTTGTAAGTACCAGGAGTCAAATTAGTGATAGCAGCAGTCGTACGAGGCGTAGTGAACGGTGTCCACACATAGGAGTATGTGGTACCGGCACCACCCGTAGGAGCAACCGTAGCTGTTCCGTTTGCGGCACCATAGCAGGTCACATTCGTAGATGAGATGTTAGTCACGATGTTAGATACCTGGACGGTCTGTGGGCTCTGAGAATAAACCTCAGGACAAACACCGTTGGTAGCTGCAATTCGGTATGTTTCCGTAGCAGTAGCTGTGTATGTGTAAGTCGCCGCATTCGCTGTACCTACATTCACCCAAGAGGTACCGGACTGACGTTGCCAGTTGTAACTGGTCGCATTCACAGAACCGGATGTAAGGGTGACGACTGCACCAGAACAAACACCAGGGGTACCATACGAAGGAGTGATAGTACCTGCGTTAGAGGTAGTATTCACAACTACGTTGACCGTATTGGTCGGAGCAGCACTACACTCACCGGTACCGGTGTTGATCATCGCACGGTAAGGGAACGTACCTCCGACTGAACCGGCACTGAACGTGTACGTCTGGCCATTCTCCTCTTCGATATCATCCCAGTTGCCTCCTGTGAAGCTCTGCCACTGGATGTCACCATTGTTACCGCTTACCGTGAGGGTTATGGATGTGCCTTGACAATAGGTACCCGTACCGCTCTGAGATACCGTACCGGAAACCGGCGTAGGATCCATCGATACAGTTGAAGTAGCTGTGGTCACTGAAGAGCAGACACCACTGGTAACTACCGCCCTGTAATCACCAGCAGCACCGATGGTATAGGTGTAGGTAGCTGAGGTGGCACCTGTGATATCAGACCAAGTACCGCCTGACAAGCTCTGCCACTGGATTGTACCGGTGTTGCCTGACAAGGTCAAGGTAACCGTAGATCCCTGACAATAGGTGCGGGCACCACTGATGGTACCTGCAACCGATACAGGATCAACAGTTACGGCTGCACTACCCGTCATATCGCCGGCGATAGCCGAACAATTAGCGTCAGAGAGTGAGCTCAATTCATAGGTGGTGGTTGCAGAAGGACTTACAGACACCGTTGCAGGTGAGCTGCTGGCCGTCAGAGCCGTTCCACCGTTGATAGCATATGTCCATGGACCTGCACCCGTGAAGGATACAGTAAGATCCGTTGACGTGCCGTTACAAATCGTAGTAGTACCGGATATAGAGGCAGTAGGACGGGCATTGACCGTCACCGCTACAGATCCTGTCAGATCACCGGATGCTGCCGAACAAACAGCGTTGCTCATAGCAGTGATCGTGTAGGTGGTACTACCGACTGAAGGCGTCCTCGTGATATTCTGAGTAGCACTGGTAATCGTATGAGTAGAGTTATCGCTCAAGGTGACCGTCAGTGGCAGAGCACCGGTGGTTGCAACCTGGAGAATAACCGTACCGCCGTTACACACCGGACCGCTTCCTACTCTGCTCAAAGCAGCTGTGAGGAGGACGGGTTCGGTGATGGTCACCGTGGTGCTTGCCGTACAATTGCCGTTGTTGTTACCGTTGGCGGCCGTAGCTACTACCGTGTAGGTGCCAGGTCCGTACGTTGCTGATGCATCGT
>JBJSZR010000162.1:0-4206 GCA_046090385.1 Bacteroidota bacterium | reverse complement strand
CTGAACAGGTATCGAGTTCATTGATCAAACGAACGAGATCGTATGGGCTGTCTTTCGTATTGGTCTTTTTTTCCCAGTGGTATTCGATGCTGTCCGATACGCTCAGTGATGCACCGTCTCTTGCTGCCTTGTACATATTGGCTTTCTTGTCCAGGTGATTCCTTTTTAAGAAATCTTCATCCATGTTTTCAATCCGTAAGAAAAGACCGTAATACGAGCCGTTCATGAAGACGGGTGCATAGGAGGTGTTGAAACAGGGTTCGCCCATCAGTCGATAGATCCTGGAGCAGAGATGTTGGTGCATATAACTTTTATCCAGATACTCTGCATTCAGATTTATGGTCTCGATGGAACTGTCAGGCAATTCCATTTTTATTTTCAGTGATTTTTTTGAAAACCCTCTTGATGTATCCCCACGCACGCGCATTTTTCCGTTCAGCGTTTTACCGTTTCTGGTGATCTTGACGGATATGTATCGGTCTTCGTCGAAATGTTTCATCAGCCATTCGAGGCTGTCCGGATTACATATGATGCGGTATTCTTCCAACTTCAGAGCTTGTCCGGTGTCCGTCGTCTGACAAGTACTGATAGTCAAAGCCAGCAAAATCAGCGTCGCAGTTGAAACAAAGTATCTGCTAATGGGATATTTTTTGAAAAGAGACCGGATGATATTGTATCGACCATCTTGGTCGGAACACATGTTTTTTTTCATGAAATATTTCGGGATTTACCCCATTAAATGTACCCACTCAAAAGAACATTAACAATATGTTTTACGAAGTTTGAACAGTTGATTTCTATTCATCATTCATGACGATATTTCATACATTTAGCAACAATTGATTTTTTATCGCCCTCACCATTCATTATGGCACAATATGTTTCGCGGATCACATTATTGGTTACCGACCAGGATGAAGCTTTGAAATACTATACTGAGATTCTGGGGTTCAGACTGGTTGAGGACAGACAAGTTACTCCTACAAAGCGATGGGTGGTGGTAGCCCCTGCCGGGTCCGGTGAGACCGGTTTTCTTTTATCTCTTGCAAGTGATGAACAGCAGCAAGCACGTGTCGGTAATCAAACCGGGGGAAAGGTGCTTTTGGTGTTGCGAACGGATGACTTCGAAAATGATCTGAATCGCCTTAAGGAGCATGAGGTCAGGATCGTAAGGGGGCCTGTCACTGAGCCATGGGGTGATGTAGTTGTTTTTGAAGATCTGTACGGAAACAAATGGGATTTGGTGGGCCGATGACTCCACTCTTTTTTGAAATATTATTACTTCGTGTCTTTTGTACCTGCTCCTGCCGATTCAATTGATTGTTGTACGGGTAGTATTCCATCCTACTACCTGATAACTAATTATGCGTTTTTATGATCAGGGTTCGTAACTTGGAGGAGTGGAAACCGCACTTCTCATTTCCTGCTTTTTCATCATTGCATTCTTGTACTCTGTCGTAGGCCATGGTGGTGCCAGTGGCTACATTGCATTGATGGTATTGTTCGGTTTCACACAACATGAAATTCGTCCATTGGCACTTGAATTGAATATCGCCGTGGCCGGTATTGCTACTTGGCAATTTTATCGTAGCGGATATTTTCTTCCGAAACTTTTCTGGCCGTTTGCCATTTCTTCAATTCCAATGGCTTGGATTGGTGGAGGCGTCCGTCTTGATGCGATATGGTTCAAGGTCATTCTTGCGGTATGTCTTTTTGCTACCATGATTCGATTGGTGCTTCAAAGTTCTGGTGATGATTTTGGACCTGAATCGCGCCCTTCACTTATTATTTCTCTGTTGATAGGAGGAGTCATAGGCCTATTGGCTGGTATGATTGGAATTGGAGGTGGCGTCCTTTTGTCCCCCGTACTTTTATTGGCTCGTTGGTCCAATGTAAAACAAGCTTCGGCTGTCGCAGCACCTTTCATACTTGTCAATTCGATCGTAGCATTGATTTCGAGTGGCGATCTTTACACTGACCCTGACAGCTTTCCGCTTATCCTGATAACTGTGGTTTTCGGGGGCATTCTGGGATCTTTTTCAGGTAGCAGGCGGTTCCGTTTTGAGACCATTAGATACGTTCTTGCGATAGTTCTGATGACTGCAATCGTGAAATTGGTTCTTTGAAATCATGATCACCGTAGCAGAGGCCAAACAGTTATTAAATCAGGTGGTTCAACCGCTTGTGCGGACATCCATTCGTTTAATTGATGCCCACGGATATATTTTGGCCAAAGATATATTTGCATCTGCAGACAGTCCACGGTTCGATCAATCAGCGGTAGATGGTTATGCCGTCCTCGATACTGATTCTTTTCTTGGCGAATTCAGGGAGTACGTTATTCAAGGGGAGCTAAAAGCGGGTTCCTCACCAGTAATACGCCCAAGAACGTGCTCGGCCTATCGGATCTTCACAGGAGCTCCGGTTCCAAAAGGCGCTTATTGTGTAGTCATGCAGGAGCATACTCAAGTCAATGGCGGAATCGTATCAATACCGGTGACACATCTTAGAGGGAATGCTAATATCCGCCGGCGAGGCAATCATTTCTTGAAAGGAGACTTGATCCTTACAAAGGGACAACTTCTTGATGCACCTTCGATTGGTTTGTTGGCATCCCAGGGTTCACCGGAAGTACAAGTATATCCCAAGCCTCGCATTACAGTAATCGTTACAGGGGATGAACTCGTGCTGCCTGGAACAAAAGCACCGGTTGGTTCTGTATATGAGTCGAATTCTTTCATGCTCAATGCGGCTCTTCAGCAAAACGGTTTTTCCTTCCCTGTTATCAAAAGGGCACCGGACAAGGCCTTTAAGTTAGAGAATTTATTGAGCAGGTCTCTGGAGGATTCTGATACGTTGATAATTACTGGAGGAATATCGGTAGGCAAATATGACCTGGTTCGTGCAACGTTGGACAAACTCGGAGTCAAAGAGGTTTTCCATAAGGTTTCACAGAAGCCGGGTAAACCATTGTATGCCGGCATGAAAGGAAAAAAGCTTGTTTTCGGCCTGCCGGGAAATCCTGCTGCAGTCATGGTCTGTTATCTTCAATACGTGCTTCCGTCTATTCGTATGCAGTCTGGCTGGTCAGATGTTTTTTTCAATCCCCTCAGATATCCACTCGCCCATGTTCTTCAGGTCAAAGGCGACCGAGATCAGTTTTTGCGGGCAAAAATTTCGGGTGATAAGGTTATTGTTCAGGCATCACAAGATTCCGACAACCTTCATAGTTTTGCAACAGCGAATGCATTGGTTCATATCCCGTCCGGTATCAAAAGTCTCGTAGCCGGTGAATTGGTTGATGTATTCCCTTTCAAGTGAAACAAGATGGATCAAAAACTGACCATACGGCTTTTCGGACCTTTCACGGACGTTTTTCCTGAGCGATCGATCATGGTCGACAGGGTTAATACGGTGGGTGAACTGGAATTCGTTTTGAAATCATTGAACGTAACGTTTACAAGGATTCCGTTCCGTATTGCCGTAAACAAAAGACTCTCCTTGCATTCAGACTTGATCGGTCCAGCGGATGAGATAGCTGTATTACCACCATTCTCAGGAGGATGAAAATGGATATCCGTTATTCAAGGCAAATGGCCTTACCCGGATGGGGAGTCGAAGGACAGCGAAGATTACGGTCTTCAAGTGTATTGGTTGTCGGTGTTGGCGGACTTGGTTCCACGGTACTTATGCAGCTTGTATCTGCGGGTGTCGGTCGCATTGCATTTTTCGATTCGGATGTTGTTACCTTATCGAATCTCAACAGGCAGTTCCTATTCAAGGAGTCGGATATCGGATTCAATAAAGCACTTACAGCTCGACGGATACTGCTTGAAATCGATGCCAAAGCCGATCTCGAAGCATTTCCATTTCGGTTCGAACCATCTCATGCTGAACGCTCGTTGTCTTCCTACGATATCATAGTCGATTGCACGGATGATCCGTTCACCCGTATCATGATGAGTGATGCAGCAGCTTTGGCAAAGGTGCCGTTGATCCATGCTTCCTTATTCAGATTTGAAGGCCACTTGACCATGTTTCATCACGACGAAGCAGGACGAAGATGGACATTACGTTCAGTGTTTCCTGATTATCCAGATCAGATCCTTTCGGATTGCTCAAATGAAGGGATTGCCGGACCGGTAGCTCAATCTGTCGCCGGTATGCAATCGATGGAAGTTTTAAAATACCTTACAGGAATCGGGA
>JBJSZR010000161.1:0-1181 GCA_046090385.1 Bacteroidota bacterium | reverse complement strand
GCTCGAAAGTGACTTATGTCGAAACAGGAAAGGAAAATATTCGAAGAGAATTCATGCTGATAAAGAGGGACGGACAGTGGTTAGTATCAGCGGATAAATCTATGCTCAGTGGCACACCAGATGGCACTCTAAATATCGGCGGAACCACCACTCAGCCGGAATGATCGGCTCTCCTATGCGATTTTGACAATGAACAGTTGCTTACCCTCAAGGAAACCTTTCAGCTCATCGCCAGCCTTCACCGGTCCGACACCTTTAGGGGTTCCCGTGAAAATCAGGTCGCCTTTTCTGAGTGTGATATAACGGGAAACATGGCTGATGATCTTTGCGAATGAGAAAATCATTTCTTCCAAGGTGCCCTGTTGAACGGTTAATCCGTTCTTTTCCAATCGGAAAGGCATCCGAAGTGGATCGTTGATATCTTCAATAGGAATGAAGGTTCCAACCGGGGCTGAGTGATCAAATGCTTTTGCCGGTTCCCAAGGCAGGCCTTTTTCTTTTTGTCGTTGCTGTATATCGCGCGCAGTAAAATCCAAACCCACTGTTACCTGGTCGAAATACCTGTGGGCAAATTCCTCAGCGATGTGGCGACCTTCCTTGCATACCTTCAGTACCAGCTCACATTCGTAGTGAATGTCATTTGAAAAGTCGGGTATGTAAAAAGCTCTTCCGGGAGGCAATATCGAGGTGTCGGGTTTCAGGAAAAATACCGGCTCCGTAGGTACTTCATTCTTGAGTTCGCGGGCATGTTCTACATAATTTCGCCCGATACAGATGATCTTCATATCGATTTCACTTTCCTCCGTTGAAGTCTTTCAGACGGATTTGTGTTATCACGTTTTTAGTATTGGTGGCAAAATCACCCTTCATCATCCAGTCATAGTAGGAAGGTTCATTTCGGAAAACATCGCGCACGGTTTTTCCTTTGTACTTTCCGAAGTTGAAGGTTTCTACTCCGTCATCATTCAGTACAATCCGGCCTGCAAGATCCACATTTCTGCCCATTGCGCTGAATCCGGAGAGGAAGTCGACATCGTTTTTCAAGGATTCATACCGAGCCAACTGGGCCAACAGGATTTCATAAGTAGCTGTCGTATCTGCCTCGGCACTGTGTGCGTCTATGAGATCTTTATCACAATAGAATTTGAACGCCGCACTCAATGTGCGTTGCTCCATCTTAT
>JBJSZR010000160.1:0-2418 GCA_046090385.1 Bacteroidota bacterium | reverse complement strand
GCCTGGAGCTTGAAAGTAATCACCCGATTGCACTTTCGTTGATAAGAATATTCAGTGACCAAAAACCCTATATTGTAAAGATCAACTGGGAAAAGATCCAAGAAGACAAAGGCGTAGGCATTCACGGCTGGACAACTGACGGCGACCTTTACAGTGCAGGTTCTCACCTGTTGGTCAAGCACCTTGGAATCCATGATGACCATGCGATTTATGTGACCCGAAACAATAACTTGATCGGGACAATCGACCTGAAGGACAGCATCAAGTATGGCGCAAAAAACACGGTGCTTGAATTATTGAAAAAAGGCAAGCGAGTTATACTGATGAGCGGGGACCGCGAAGAACGTTGTATGGAAATAGCACATGCATTGGGAATCACAGAAATAAATTCCAGGCTGTCGCCGGAAGGGAAACTCAAGGCGATCAAGTCGATATCGGAGATACTTAGGACGGTCATGGTAGGAGACGGAATTAACGATGCACCTGCACTGGCTGCGGCCGGCATCGGTATTTCAATGAGTGGAGCAACAGACGTAGCCGTACAGACGGCACAGGTGGTCTTACTCCACCGAAACGATATGGGCTCATTGACCAGGGCATGGAAGATCAGTAAAGTGACTTACAGGACCATCCTTCAGAACCTGTTTTGGGCATTCATTTACAATATCATTGCGATACCTTTTGCAGCAGCAGGTTACCTTGATCCCATGTTCGGAGCCATCTCCATGGCCCTGTCGGATGTGATCGTAATCGGGAATTCACTACGACTGAACTATCGAAAAATCCGATGATCGCAGAAAAGAATATCAAAAAGCTGAAGGTGGTGCTTCTTGCCAAGTGGTATCCTGATCGGAAAGATCCGCAGTTGGGAGTTTTCATCCAGAAGCATGCACGCTGTATTGCAGAGACCTGCGATGTGACCGTTTTTCATGCCAGGTCCGATGATGCGTTGACGGCTGGAAAAATCGAGAGTGAGGTATGCATCTCTGGCGGTGTGATTGAACACTTGTGGTACTATGGGCCCTACAAGGGGATCCTAAGCCCGTTCAACGGACTGTTGTATTTGCAATGCTGGACTCGATTCAAAAGGGTAGTACGACTTTCATCGGAGAAGCCGGATCTTTTACATGCCTACATCATGCTCCGCACGGGTCTATTAGCACGTTTCGAAGCGAATCGGCTGAATATCCCTTATGTAGTAAGCGAACAATGGTCGGGGTATGCTACTGGCAAGTTCGGGAATAAGCCTCTTTGGTGGAGAGTTGTCTGGCGTGGCGTACTGAAAAAAGCTGCCGGCATAAGTGCTGTTTCTTCTTTCCTGAAGGAGAAAATGGAGCTGTACTGTAAGCGATTGGACATCGAGGTCTTTTACAACGTGATTGAATCAGTTTCTTCAAATGCAACATCACGTACTATCGATAAACCATACATCTTAGTGGTTGCAGACCTGGTGGATGAAATCAAAAACATCAGCGGAGTCATCAAAGCCTATGCTACTGTGAAACCATTCATGCAATTACGCATTATCGGAGGCGGAAAAGATCTTTACAAACTTGAAAAATTATGCAAAGAGCTGGGTTTAGAAAATGATCAGGTTGTTTTTGAAGGGATGCAACCGAACGAGGTCGTTTACACCCGACTCTATGATTGCGCTTTCTTGGTAATGAACAGCCGGTTCGAGACATTTTCTTCCGTTTGTGCAGAGGCGCTTTCTTGTGGAAAACCTGTTATTGCAACCCGTTGCGGAGGACCTCAAGAGTTCATAGGCAAAGAGCATGGAATACTTATCGATCCGGATAACCGGCAACAATTGGAAAATGCATTGGAGAAAATGTCTACGGAATTCCCAAAATATGATCCGATGGAATTAAACCGGTATGCAATGAGCAAGTTCGGCAAGAGCAGTATAGGGTTATCATACCGAAAATGGTATATGGCCTTACTTGAGCAGGCAGGAAAGCACCATTGACCAAAAATGACTTTCTGCTGACAAAAACACCTAGAAATCAGGCAGAAAAGTGAATTTGAAAGGTTTGTGTTTGACGCTCATTTACCTACATTTGTCATAGTACTCAGAATAAAACCAAAACCAATAAATCAACAAATCCATCAGAGCAATGAAAAAAAGTCTACTAATCTGTTTGACGATGGCTGTTGGTATTTCTGCGAACGCGCAACTTGAAAAAGTTGGATCACGACTTCCGCAGGGAACCAGAGTAGCCAAGATGCCCGCACACCTCCAAAGTGTTCGCGTGCCTATCCAAAAATCATTTGAAATCATGGAGTCCGGCGGACCAGTTGCCAATGGGGCAGCCCGTACGTTCACGGCACCTGTGCCTCCCGCGCAGCGCAGAGTAAGCAATGTTGCGATTGAAGAGGCAGTAATCGGTTACACTGGTTACGACCTTCAGACGAACT
>JBJSZR010000159.1:0-1963 GCA_046090385.1 Bacteroidota bacterium | reverse complement strand
CTGCTGTTTTTGTGTACTCTGGATGTCCTGACATAGTTGGTTGCATTCCGGGTTGCCCGACCAATACGACAAACCACATAGTGTTTTTGTTGTTCTGTACATGCATTATTCAGATTTGGTAGGTTTTTTTTTCCGAAATCTTCATAGAGTGAGCGCATCACATCATCCAATGAGTAATTATCTGACGAGGACTTCCTGATGAAAAGATCGGTCATTAATGCGACAATCGAACCCTCGTCATAGATGGAAGTTTTCCGATGCGGCGCACCCGGTACATACCCGTCCAGCCAGGTGTCGAATGAAGAATCAGCCAGTGACGAATGGAAACGTCCGTGACTGTCGTAATGTTTTTTCAAACGAAGATCCAACTCTGAGAAATACTGCTCGACGGAATAAACACCTGAACGTACCAGGAACAAGTCGCCGTAATATGTAGTGACACCCTCATAGACATATCCTAGTCGCGAATGATTTTCGGAAGAATAATCATAAGGCAGTAAATCAGCAGGCCGGATACACTTCACATTCCAAACGTGAAACAGCTCGTGTGAAGCCACACCCGTCAGGTCATCATAGAGCGGCGACTGCATCATTTCATGAGCAGGTCCCAAGGCAAGCACCGTGGACCGAAGGTGTTCCACGCCATGATAAAATCTGTACGGAAGCGCCAACACCAGGAAGTGAAACTCATCAACCGGTAATCCACCCATGGCATCTATCTGCACCTGAGAAAAAGCTTTGAAATCATTTATGATTCTGATCAAATCCGCTTCAATATCGCCATGTATCCAAACGTGAAACAGGGTTCCTCCGGCTTTGTAAGTGGCATGATTGAATTCAGAGGCAGCCATCCATGGACTATCAACCAGTTGATGGTAATCATCGGCCAGAAGCAGTCCGACCGGATCCATAGGCAATGAACATGCGACTTTGTAGTCAGGTGGAAGCTTCAATTCAACAGAGCATGATTCGTGCAGCCGTTCCGGCATATAAATGCAACAGTGAACAGGATTGATATAAACAAGTTGTTCATCCAGCCAACATGCGCCCGCATCGGGCTGGCTACAATAATAACTGTAGTGGACGGTGATACTGGAACATCCTGTTGTATTCACTTGCCACGCATGCCCGGATATTTTCTTGAAACCGAGTTCCTGCCCACGAGGACCCTGAATCCTCATGTTTCGGATATTCTTGGCGAAATTACCCAACTCATAACGTCCCGGGCGCCACACCGGCAATTTGAATTCAATCGAATCGGAATCGATTTGCTCTATATGAACAGTGATGTCGGCATACCGGGATGATCGGTTCGGAAACTGGAATGAATAATGCATACAAATTGCAACTTTATTGATACAAAGAAAGCACTAGTCTTCAAGTCGAATCAGTTCACAACGAGCAAGATACCAACACTATACAACAGATGTGAAATGATAAACAATGGTTATCTTCGCGATTCATAATTGAATAAAAAAACCATGAATTTCGATTTGATTGTAATAGGAAGCGGACCTTGTGGATACGTTGCTGCCATTCGCGGAGCGCAGTTAGGTATGAAGACCGCTGTAATTGAACGTTCCGAACTGGGAGGAGTTTGCCTCAACTGGGGTTGCATACCGACCAAAGCGTTGCTAAAGAGCGCTCAGGTATTCGAATATCTGCTTCACGCACAAGATTATGGAATAAAAACATCAGGTGTGGAAGCGGATTTTCCTGCTATGATCAAACGCAGTCGCGGAGTCGCTGACGCCATGAGTAAAGGCGTCCAGTTCCTGATGAAAAAGAATAACATCGAAGTGATTTCAGGAAATGCGAAATTGAAATCGGGACGAAAGGTGGAAGTCACAGGAGCTGACGGGAAATCAACTGTTTATGAAGCGAAGCATATCGTCATCGCTACCGGGGCCCGGTCTCGCGAACTCCCTAACTTGAAACAGGATGGAAAAAAAGTGATCGGTTA
>JBJSZR010000158.1:0-719 GCA_046090385.1 Bacteroidota bacterium | reverse complement strand
AAGAAAAGCCGCTCTTCCGGGAGCGGCTTTTCTTATTTATAAAAAGTCCTTATGCTTTGTCACTCAACATCGGAACGAAACTGAAATCTTTCAATTGTTCCGAATGGAATTCATCGTCTCCCTTTCTCTGTATTTTAGTCATTGTTTGCACTTTTCCTTCACCAACGGGAATCACCATGATTCCACCGATTTTCAACTGTTTGAGTAGTCCGTCGGGAACAGAAGGAGCACCGCATGTTACAAGAATCTTATCGAACGGACCATAAGTAGGAAGACCTTTGTAACCATCACCGTAGAAGAACTTTGCATTGAATCCAATAGACGGAAGAAAATGCATTGTCTTCTCATAAAGCTCCGACTGCCGTTCAATGGTGAACACCTTGGCACCAAGTTTAAGCAACACACACGTCTGATAACCACTACCGGTTCCGATTTCAAGGACTTTATCGCCTTTACATATTTCAAGTAAGGAAGTCTGGTAGGCCACGGTAGAGGGATGAGAAATGGTCTGTTTCGCACCAATTTGAAAAGCGATATCGGAATAGGCTTTTTCAACGAAAGCAGGATCAAAGAAAAAATGTCTGGGCACCTGAGCCATTGCCTCCAGTACATTAGCATCTAAATCCTTGTCACCACTTAGAGCTAAAATCAATTTGCGTCGCATTCCCTGATGCTTCAGGGTGTCTTCCTGTCGAATGAATGTCATATAATACAAAGGA
>JBJSZR010000157.1:0-1736 GCA_046090385.1 Bacteroidota bacterium | reverse complement strand
GGGGATGTCTTGCCGGACCTGTATACGCAGCCGCAGTGATACTACCTGAAGATTACTCGCATCCTTGGCTGAACGATTCGAAACAACTCACTGCAGCAAGAAGGATGGAATTAAGAGAAATCATCGAACGCGATGCGATAGCATGGTCCATTGCAGATGTCGGTCACGAAACCATTGACGAGATAAACATCCTTAACGCCTCTTTTCTGGCCATGCACAAAGCCATTGCCGGACTTTCCACGCGCCCAGGCATGTTATTGATAGATGGTAACAGGTTCAAAAAGTTCGAGGACATTCCGCACTGTTGCATCATCGGAGGCGACGGTAAATATCTTTCAATCGCGGCAGCTTCCATACTTGCAAAAACCAGTCGTGATATGCTTATGGAAAAGCTGGACAGTGAATTCCCCGGATACGGATGGTGTAAAAACAAAGGATACGGAACCTTATCGCACAGGGAAGCAATCCGGAAATTAGGACCCAGTCCATATCACCGCAAGTCGTTCAGATTGCTGCCCGAACAGCTGAAGCTAGGTTTTAAAAGTTGAGTGTCACTTCCCTGAGAAGTAGGGAGTAGAATCATCCGAAACAGCTGAACGCTGGTACCAAAAATCGTTGGTCACAACACGTCCCTCACGTGTACGTAATAATCTGCCGAAAAGAGCATTGACCGTATTGAACGAGACATCAGTTACACCGACTGTGAAAGTAGAAGGAGTAATTGGTTCAGCGTCCGGATCAGGTACAGGAGCACCTTTGGGAGGCGGGGAAGCAACAACTACTACTGTGAAACCGTTCGACTCCAGGATGTCTTTCAAAAACGACACACGTTCTGAAGTGACATTCTTCTCGACCACGGCACATTTAACACCGTCAAGATCTTCAAATGGATGATTCTGATTGATAGCCATGATACTGATTCAGAAACCGAAACTGATTGAGCGGATCCATTCATAGGCAGGAGAATAGAATCCAAGCGTGAGCATGCCTACGATACAGATGAACAAGGATATACGCACTGCGAATGGAGCAGAGATGCTGTGAATCGGAGTCTCTACCGGAGCATCCATGAACATGGCACGAATCACACGCAGATAATAATACAATGAAACAACCATGTTCAGTGCCGCGATTACGAGCACGGGAGTATTCCATCGAGCCGCACCAGCAGTAAGCAGGAAGAATTTACCGAAAAAACCTGCCGTAGGCGGGATTCCGGCGAGCGAGAAAAACGCAAGAGCCAGAATCCAAGCAAGGCCGGGATTTGTACTTCGGAAACCTTTCAGTTCGTCGATGCTTTCCCTTGAGGAAGCAGTGACCACCAGGGTGACAACACCGAAAGCGGCAATATTGGAGAACAGATAAACCAACATGAAAAATATGACCGAGGCCATGCCTTGCTGGGATGTTCCGGAAATTCCGATCAGTACATATCCCATCTGAGCTATGGAAGAGAAGGCAAGCAGGCGTTTGATGTTCTGTTGCCGGATTGCAAACAAATTGCCAAATGTCATGGTCAGTACAGCCAGAAAAGTGATTGCAGCATACCATACATCTTCCAATGGACTGAAAACGGTATAGAGAACACTTACGAAGGCGAATGCCATTACCCCTTTGGAAACGACCGACAGGAAGGCGGTTACCGGAACAGGAGAACCTTCATATACATCGGCCGTCCAAAAATGGAATGGAACCACGGAAAGCTTGAATGCAAATCCTGTCAGTACCAACAGGAA
>JBJSZR010000156.1:0-8065 GCA_046090385.1 Bacteroidota bacterium | reverse complement strand
CCGCTGTTCTGGTTTCATTTCCGATCTGATTCATGACTTTTTATTTATATGGAAATGTCAATCCTATTTGTATATGATGTCAGGCAAAGGATATAATGTACCTAATTAAATAAGGATATGGTAACTTTATTTTTCAATGGCATCGCACTTGCGCGCGGATATTGTGGCAAAAAAATATCATGAAACACAATCGCGCATTATACTTCAAAGTATTATTGCTTTGGAGTTGTTTTTCGGGCTTCTTCAATGCCGCCTCACAACCCTTGGAATTGAGTTTCCTAGGAAGGTACTCGACAGGGACTTACGATGCAGGCGGAGCAGAAATATCGGCATTCGATCCGGCAAGTAAACGTGTTTTTTCCGTCAATGGTGCGACAGGGAAACTGGATATCATAAACATATCAAACCCGGCTGGTCCCGCATTGGTCACTTCAGTGGACTTGTCCTCTTTCGGTGCTGCTGCGAACAGTGTCGCAGCAAAGAACGGCATAATCGCCATAGCTGTGGAGGCTACAGTCAAGCAGGATCCAGGAAAGGTTGTTTTCATTGATGCGAATGGGGCAGTCTTGAATAGTGTGACTGTCGGTGCATTACCAGATATGATTTGCTTTTCTCCGAATGGCCAATATGTATTGACTGCAAATGAAGGCGAACCCAACAATGCCTACACTGTCGATCCTGAGGGCTCGGTCAGTATCATCAATATCAGCGGTGGTGTCAATTCGGCTACAGTGGCAACTGCGGGATTCACATCGTTCAACGGAACAACTCTTCCCTATGGAATACGGATTTACGGACCTAATGCCTCTGTTGCACAGGATTTGGAGCCTGAGTTCATCACTGTTTCCCCCAATTCTCAGACGGCGTGGGTCACCTGCCAGGAAAATAACTGTTGGGCAATAATCGATATCCCGACTGCAACAGTGACTTCCTTGGTTCCGATGGGATTTAAAAACCACAACATATCCGGAAATGGATTAGATGCATCTGATCAAAACAGTGGCGTTGTAAACATAACCCAATGGCCAATCAGAGGCATGTATCAGCCGGATGGCATAGCCAATTTCGTTGTCAACGGACAGACCTACCTTATTTCTGCCAACGAAGGAGATGCGAGGGCATACACTGGATTCAACGAGGAGGCTCGTGTCAGTTCGTCTTCTTACGTACTTGATCCTGCAAAGTTCCCGAATGCATCCACACTCAAGAATAATAATAACCTTGGCCGATTGGTCGTAACCAATAAATTCGGTAATACGGATACAGACACTGATTTCGATACGATTTATTCATTAGGGGCAAGGTCTATTTCAGTCTGGAACAGCTCTGGACAAATACTATGGGACAGTGGGGATCAGATTGAGCAGAAGATATTGCAACTGAATCCCACTTATTTTAACGCAAGTCATGTAAATAACACCAAAAAAAACAGAAGTGACGACAAGGGTCCGGAGCCGGAATCGGTTACAGTTGCGACCATCGGTGACAGTCTTTACGCTTTTGTCGGCTTAGAACGAATCGGAGGTGTGATGATTTGGAACATCACCAATCCCACTTCACCATACTATGTTAGTTACCTGAATACAAGGGATTTTTCGCAGGTGCCTGGTTTGAATTCAGGCGGTGATCTCGGTCCTGAGGGAATCCTGTATATCCCTGCTGCAGAAAGTCCGAACAGACGTGACATGCTTGTTGTGTCCAATGAGATCAGCGGAACTATTGCATTGTACACTATCGGCCGCGCGATGACACTGCAGGTTTTGCATGGATCAGATTTCGAGGCGGGATTGGAAGCTCCGCAGGATGCGCCACGTTTTGCGGCCATAGTCGACACCTTGGAGCACACCTATTCAAATACACTTATCCTTTCCTCCGGTGATAATATGATTCCAAGTCCTTTTTCCAGTGCAGGTGAAGATCCCACCATGGTCCAACCGTATAAAAACACGATGATCAACTACTATGGTGGAAGTTTCTCTAACAATGATTTGCGTTCAGGAATCGGAAGAGCTGATATTTCAATCATGAATTTCATCGGGATTGAGGCATCTGCTTTGGGAAATCATGAATTCGACTGGGGTACATCTGAGCTCAGAAACATGATTGCGGGTGTGAACTCCGGATCATCCATCAGGTGGTTTGGTGCTCAGTTCCCTTATTTGAGTGCCAATTTGGATTTCAGCGGTGACGTCAATCTTTCAAACATTTCAACTTCTTCTCGTCTTCCAAACTCTGCCTTCCGCTCAAATCCGACCATAGGCGCCTCAGCCATTGCAACTACACCAAAGCTTGCCCCATCATGTACTATAACCAAAAACGGTGAAAAATACGGTATCGTAGGCGCTACAACTCCCATACTTGCTTCCATTTCCTCGCCTGGCGCCACAAGTGTAAAAAATCCCGGTGCAGGCACCAATGATATGGCACAGCTCGCCACCATACTGCAGCCGGTAATTGATTCTCTCCGTTTTTCCGAGGGTTGTAACAAGATTATTGTGTTAGCTCATTTACAGCAAATCAGTTTTGAAAAGGCATTGGCACCGTTTCTGAATGGCGTGGACATAATAATTGCCGGTGGTTCTCATAATTTGATGGCTGATGCAACCGACAGGATTCGTCCAGGCGATTTAAACACTGAGTCTTACCCCTTTTTCACCAACGGCGCAGATAGCAAGCCTGTTGTGATTGTAAACACCGATGCGAATTACAAATACGTCGGACGACTGGTAATCGGTTTCGATGCGGGCGGAGATATCATTCCTTCTAGTGTAAATCCATCGATTTCCGGCGCCTATGCAGCAGATAGCCTGGGTGTTCTTGAAGCATACGGTGCAGGAAATTATAATAATGCATTCCTTCCTGGAAGCCGTGGGGCTCAGGTTAAAACCATTTGTGATGCTATAAATAACGTGGTTGTTGCCAAGGATGGAAATCTTTTCGGAAAGACATCGGTTTTCCTGGAGGGCAGGAGGAATTTCGTAAGAACCGAGGAAACCAACCTTGGTAATTTAAGTGCTGAAGCCAATCTTTGGATGGCTCGTTATTATGACGCTTCCACTCTAGTTTCAATCAAGAACGGAGGGGGAATCAGATCCGTAATAGGATACGTGAATGCCGTTGGCAGTAATGTGATATTGGAACCTCCGTTGGCCAACCCGTCTGCAGGAAAAGCCCAAGGCGATGTCTCTCAACTGGACATCGAAAATTCGCTTCGTTTCAACAATCAACTCTCGTTACTCACTTTGACAGCAGCCGGTCTTAGAAGTATTCTTGAGCACGGCGTCAGAGCGACTTCGCTTGGTGCAACTCCAGGTCAATTCCCACAAATCGCCGGCATTCGATTCAGTTTTGATGCAACACTTCCGCAAGGATCACGGGTCATCAGTGCAGTCATCACCGATTCTACCGGAAATAATCTTGATACGCTTGTTATGAACGGTCAGTTAATTGGAAATCCGAACAGGGTTTTCCGGGTGGTGACACTCAACTTTCTCGCCAGTGGCGGTGACACTTACCCGTTCAATACGTTGGGTAGTAATCGGGTTGATCTGAATAATTTGCCTCCTGCGGGTCCTGGAATCGCCTCTTTTGCTGCAGCAGGAAGTGAACAGGATGCTTTTGCTGAATTCATGAAGTTCAAATATTCTACCACTCCTTATTCTTCCTCTGAAACTCCGCCATCCTTAGACAGGCGTATAGAGAATCTGAATATCAGGAAAGATGATATACTTCCTCTGAGTATAAATTCTCTTGTATCCAGTTCAACTGTTTGCGATTCAGCGGGTAACTTCACAATCGCATTTTCCGGCGGCTCGGGGCCATATTCCTTATCAGCCAACTCAACTATCATTTCCAATAATGTGTCATCCACTTATACGGCCAGCGGGCTCCAGAATGGAACATATGCAGTCATATTGACTGACAAATACGGGGCTACTGCTTCAGGTTCCATAGTGGTTCTTGCAAGGACACAACCAATCGTTGCTTCATCTAATGTGGTCCAAACAATCGATTGTTACGGTGGCTCTGGAGCGGTTAGTGTTTCTGCGCAGGGTGGTCAATCGCCTTATGCCGGTACCGGTCAATTCGCTGTATCAGCGGGTACATATAGTTTTACAGTAACGGATGCCAACGGATGTGCGGCTACCACCAGCGGCTCTGTAACGCAGCCTTCCGAATTGTCGGTTAGTGCATCAGCAGGAACGATTGCTTGTAACGGCGGCACTACCAATGTAACTGTTTCAGCAACAGGAGGAACTGCGCCTTACACGGGCACAGGCAGCCAGATATCCTCTGCCGGAGTATGGTCTTTCACGGTTACCGATGACAACGGTTGCTCTGCAACAAGCGCTCTGGTTACGATTCTAGAGCCTTCCAAAATCCAGGCGATCACTTCTTCCGCCAACGCCACATGTGGATTGAACAACGGTACAGCTTCTGTGGTCGCTTCTGGGGGGGAAGGCTTGTATTCCTATCTATGGTCAGACGGTCAGACTTCAGTCACTGCTTTCGGACTTTCCTCTGGCAGCTACACCGTCACTGTTTCCGATGCAAATGGCTGCACCACATCTGTGAATTCGAATGTAGGCTCTTCCTCTCCAACTGTAGGAGTTACTGGAAACGTTCAGGGTATATCCGGAGCATGTCGTAACACGAATGTGGTGTTCACCATTGCGCCTGTCAGTAACGCTACTGATTATTCATGGAGTATACCCGCAGGAGCTTCTGGCTCATCGACCTCCAACTCCATCACTGTTTCATTCGGCAGCGGATACAATGGAGGATTCGTCTGCGTCACGCCATCCAACAGTTGCGGATCAGGTGTCCAGGCTTGTATGAATGTTCCTGTGCTCACGGTGAAACCCAATGCTCCTTCCAGCATCAATGGTCCTGCCAACCCTTGTGGTCCTGGTACTTATACGTATTCGGTCGTACCTGTTCCGAATGCCACCTCCTATACATGGAATCTATCAGGTACCGCAGCGACCATTATTAGCGGACAAGGAACCAATACCATTCAAATCGCAACGACATCCGCGTTCAGCTCCACCCAGATGAGTGTTTCAGCTTCTAATTGCAAAGGTAGCAGCTCCGCTATCTTTCGAACCTATTATGGTTATTTGGTGATCGGATCTCCTTTAAGGGGCAACATATATCCGTGTCCGGGTACTACGGAATCATATTCGTGCGATAACATTCCAGGGTCCACCAGTATCAACTGGACGGTGACCGGTAATGCTACTCTGGCTTCTTCTAACGGCACAAGATGTTCTGTGAGTTTCGCTTCCAACTGGAATGGCGGCTCGCTGAATCTGGGTGCTACTAACGCTTGCGGTACCTCTATCCGTTCATACACCCTTTTTTCGGCCCCAGGGCAACCTGGAGCCATTACGGGACCTGCCACCGCACTTTGCCCTGCTTCCGGTACTACCAGTGCCACGTACAGTATCTCATCTGTGGCTGGGGCGACTAATTATTCCTGGACCATACCGGCAGGCATGCAGATTTCCGGAAGCAGCGGAACTTCGAATACCATCACCGTAAATATCAGTAACAGTTTTTCAGGTGGTAATGTGTGCGTAACAGCAAACAATTCCTGTGCCGCAAGCGCACCTCGATGTCTGCTTACATCCACTCGACCGGCGGCTCCGGCAACCATCACCGGACCAGCTACTGCATGCAAATCTCAGTCGTCTGTTAGTTACACCGCCTCATCTGCACCTGGTGCAGGATATTATACATGGTTGGCCAGCAACAGCGTGGTTGCAGTTCCGCAAGGGTCCGGATCCGCTGCCTTGGTCGATTTCAGAAATGCGGTTACTACCTCAAGTGCTTTATCCGTAAGGAGCAACAACAACTGCGGAGCGAGCTCACCGACTATTCTGAATCTGACCATCAACCTCGCTTGTCGACAGTCGATGGATGATGACAATGGCCTTTCGTTGGTCGCTTATCCGAATCCCAGTAACGGCTATTTTTCTGTTGCATTCAACGCCTCTTATACTGGTCGTTATGAAATCGAGCTTTTGAATCCGTTGGGGCAAACATTATGGATCAGTGACCTGGATGCCCAGGAAGGCGAACAGCGTTTGGATTTGGGATCACTTGATCTGAAGCAGGGTTTTTATCTGCTCCGTCTCTCCACTCCCGTTGGTGATACAGAAACCATCCGGTTGATTATCGAATGATTGTGTGATGTGATTAGTTGTTTTGTTAAGAGGGATGCCGTAAGGTGTCCCTTTTTTTATTGTAGATAATGCCAGGACATGGGATATGGATATGATATAAACGATCATGACGGGAAATCCGTTTCGAATACAATATTGACCTGGAGTTTTTTTCATGGATAGGTTCAACAAGTGTTTGTTGATTCGAAATCGATACAATGCATCATTTCGGTCTAAACCCTTTCATTCATATTTGATTCATAATTAATTTCTAATAATGGAACAATTCATTGACGGTTTGTTTCCCGATTTAAGATTTGATAATATATCGTTAATCATGCCTGAAGTTGTGTACAACAGTGCTTGACTAATTTGCCAAGGTCAAAATCGGGAAACAACTTATTGACCATGTCGCCTGATTTTTCAAAGCGAGATAAGTATTGATTCAACACACACCTCTTGAACATGAAACAAATCAAACTGTTGCAGGCATCTTTTCTAATACTCGTTTCAATATTGCTCTTTCGTGGTACGACCAACGGGCAAAACGGACTTGAAAATCTAATTGTCGAGAAATACTATGTTTCGACAGCTGCCGACTCGGCTGGAAGCTCCGGATTGTTACCAGTCGGATCTGTCACTTACCGCCTTTACGCAGACCTGTTACCTGGTTACAAGTTTCAGGCAGTATACGGTGTTCCTAATCACAACATGGTGCTCAGCACTACGACAACTTTCTTCAACAATGAAGATTATGGAGCCACTTCACCCACTTACAGCTCAACGAACGCACGTAAGAACACAGTCATGCTTGACTCATGGTTTTCTGCGGGTGGTGCAGCCAGCAATCGTCTGGGCGTATTGAAGTCGGAGGATACCGATGGATCAGTCGGAAATCTGAATGGTCTCCTTGCTAACAATATTCCCTCGATAGGTTTTCCTCTCACAGCAAGAGATGGTTTTGCCGTCGGAACACCTGTTGCAGTCACTTTTGTCGGTTTGAACAATACCGGTAATGGTGATCTCGGAGTTTTTGATGGTCTTAGCCAAATCGGTGGGAACTTCAGTTCCAATAACGGTTCAATTGCCGCACTGGGAGGTTCAAGTGGTCCGACTTCTACCAACCGCGTACTGATAGGTCAGTTCACAACCAATGGTGTTTTCTCTTTTGAATTGAACATTCAAATCGGAACTCCTTCCGGAGGCGTACAGAATTTCGTGTCCTCGAATCCTATAGGTTCGGAAATACAAGCTTCCTTCCTCATCGGAACTTTTGGTTTACCGTTGAACGCAACTTCCTCTGTGCTGCAAAATTGTTCTTGTTTTGGGGGATCTAACGGTTCAGCAAGTGTCGCTGTCTCCGGTGGTGCTTCTCCATATATCTATTCTTGGTCGAACGGTTCCACCACATCGACTGTCACCGGGTTGTCGGCAGGCACCTATTCAGTCACTGTTACAGATTCTTTCGGTGAAACAGCCACATCCTCGGTAGTCATCACTTCCCCTGCATCATTAGTGGTTTCTGCTTCCAGTAATTCCCCTGTTTGTATAGGAGGCAATTTGAATTTGAATGTTTCCGGCACCTGGGTGACCACATCATGGAGCGGCCCTCAGAATTTCTCGTCAAACCTTCAAAACCCGTCCATAAGTCCCGCTAGTTCATTGAATTCCGGAAACTATACCGTCACCGTGACAGACAATAATGGATGTACGGCATCTTCCACTGCTTCAGTCACTGTACAGCCTCTTTCCATTACTGTCAGCGCAAATCCATCCGTAGTCTGTTCGGGCGCGGCTTCTGCGCTTACGGCTACGGGTGGAACGACTTATTCATGGAGTCCGTCCACGTTTTTGAATACGACCAGCGGTGCCACTGTTACTGCACGTCCGACTACAAC
>JBJSZR010000155.1:0-1830 GCA_046090385.1 Bacteroidota bacterium | reverse complement strand
CTTTTATGAATCTCTTTCCTGCCATTGGAAGTCTGCTGGTCTTTTCAGTGTTGTTCTTTTGCAAGGATTTCTTCCTTGCCCAATACCGGCGCGAATCACCGTTGTTTCTCGAGTATTTCGATTATGTCTTTCCGCTTATTTTTTTCAATGCCTTCATAAGTGTCTTGACCGTTTATTGCAATTCACAATTGAAGACAACCATTCCTTCCTATCTGAATGACATTGGAGTAAGGCTGATGACTATCGTTGTCGTAACCGTCTATTTCAACAGATGGATCACCTTCGATCAATTCGTAATTGCATTCGTAGCTATTTATGGCATCCAGTTTGCTTTGCTGCTTGCATATATTTTCAGTTTCGACCGGCCGGGGTTCAAGATCGATTGGGCTGTATTCAGGGAAAAGCGTTTTTTAGACCTCATTCGATACGGATTACTCTTGTGGTTTGCCGGAATAGCTTCGCTGGGACTCAAATATTTCGACTCAGTTATGATCGGCAAATACCTTCCTCTGGCTTTTGTAGGTATTTATACCATTGCAGCATTCATTCCTACGGTGATCGAGGCACCTTTGGTCGCTTTTGAAAAAGTGGCTTCAGCTAAAATAGCTTATGCATGGAATGAGAACGACATGGATCAGATCCGGCAGATCTATAAACGGTCTTCCTTTTATCTATTTCTGCTGGGAGGTTGGATTTTCCTGGTGGTCAATTCAAATGTGGATGCTTTATTCACCTTTCTTCCCGAAGGCTATTCAGAAGGTAAGAATGTGATACTGGTGATTTCATTCGGCACACTTTTCAACATGGCTACCGGTCTTAATGCTCCGATTCTATTCAATTCGGATAGATACAGGTATGGAGCCTTTTTCCTTGTTTCGCTTGCTTTTATTGTACTTGGCTTTCAGATGTTCCTAATACCCAGATTCGGACTATTAGGCGCTGCAATTGCAACTGCTTCCGCCTCCGTTCTTTATAACTCCATGCTTTTATTTTCAGTATGGCGATTTTTCAGGATACAGCCCTTTGATAAAGACAACCTCAGACTATTACTTGTATTCGGAATCACTTTTACATTAAGCAGATTCCTTTTCATTATAAACAACCCTTTTGCCAGTATATTTGTGAATACCTCCGTTGTTACAATCGTCTATTGTGGATTGGTTTGGGTAGCGGGTCTTGCCCCGGATCTGAAAAATCAGCTGATGAGCTGGAGAGAAAAAGACAAAATCTGATCAGAACGCTTTACGGATCTTCTTTTTGGCATTATCGATACTTGCGTTCAATTCGAAACCTAGAATCAGTGAAAGCGAGTTGAAATAAATCCAAAGCATTATCACAATGATGGTTCCGATGGAACCGTAAACGGTATTATAGCGTCCGAAATTATTGACAAAAAAGGCGAATCCAGTAGAGAACAGGATGGACAGCAAAGTAGCAAAAGTGGAACCTGCTGAAATAAAGCGCCATCTTTTCTTGACAGCAGGAGCGTAGTAGTAGAGAAAAGAAATGGCAAAAAAGAAAAGCCCGAGAACGACTGCCCATTTGCCCAGCAACAACATCGTAACCTGAGTCTTTGATTTAAGGATATGATGTTGAACCAGGAAATGTGTGGCCGATTCGGAAATAAGTATGATGGTCGTTGACAAAACGACAAGCACGCTTATTAGAAATGTGAGTACCGTAGCTGTGATCCGTTGCTGCAGTGGTGACCTGGTTTCAGCAATATGATAAGAGGCGTTGAATCCACGCATCATAGTCATGAAACCGTTCGTGGTGAAGTAGAGTGCTAGGAGGAAACCGAAAGAAAGCAATCCGCCACGCTGAATACGA
>JBJSZR010000154.1:0-7436 GCA_046090385.1 Bacteroidota bacterium | reverse complement strand
GAGGTTCGTGCCAAGCGGAGATTCGATGAGCTGAACGAAAAGGGTTTTATGGTCACAATGGATGAAGTGATCCGGAATATCGCTGAACGTGACCACACCGATACTAGCAGGAAAGAGAGTCCTTTACGTCAATCGGAAGATGCAGTGATCCTGGATAATTCGAATTTGAATCAGCAGGAACAGCTGGACTTCGCATTGAATCTAGTAGATCAGCTGACGATTGATCAGTGATTTTTTTTGGAAGGATGTTATCACTTCCGTTTTGCAAACTCACTCAGGTTCATGGCAATTGAAAAGTGGTTGGCGGCTGCCGAGAGGTGATAATTACCTCTTCCGTCCATCACGATTCCTTTTTCAAGCCCGTATTGCTGCTGTAAGCGTACCATACGGTGACGGATGTTTGCGATCGTGCTGACAGGACTCACAAGGTCGGATACTTTCAAATCGCGGATTTGTCGCTCGACGTTTTTGCCGTTCAGTACCGTTTCAGAAAGTCCTGTTTCAGGATTGATTTCAAAACTTATGTTTATGCGCCCGAGGAAAACGTCCATTTCATCCGGATTCATCCTTTCAAGATCAGCGGGCGACAATCCGACTTGCAACATGAAAAGGGTCACTGCACGGTACATAGCACCTGAGTCGATGTAACGATACCCCAACTGCCTGGCCAACGCTTTAGCCAAGGTGCTCTTCCCGCAGGAGGAAAATCCGTCAATGGCAACGACGATTTTATGGGAGGAAGGGGCGAAATGGGAGGTCATGGGACTACCGACTCGCGGTAGCTCCGAAAGTCGCCCAAAGAAACGAAATTTGATCGAAATGTGGCGGAACCTTATTTGGCATGAGTTTCAGAACTGCACGGATTTCCTTTCTTATCTTTGTGAAAGGAATGAAAGTGACCATCGATCCCCAATCCGGATTCTGTTTCGGAGTCGTCTATGCCATCGAGATGGCTGAGCAGGAACTGGACCGTTCAGGAAAATTGTATTGCCTCGGCGATATCGTCCATAACAACATGGAAGTGGAACGATTGACCGCCAAAGGTTTGGAGGTCATTGATCACAGCCGTTTAAAAGAGCTTCGAGATTGTAAAGTATTGATACGTGCCCATGGCGAACCGCCGGAAACGTACGAGATCGCGCTTCGAAACAACATCGAACTCGTCGATGCATCTTGTCCTGTCGTACTTAAGCTGCAAAACAGGGTACGCCTGGGTTACAGCGAGGTAGTGGAGGCCGGTGGCCAAGTAGTAATCTACGGTGAGGCCGGGCATGCAGAGGTGAATGGTCTGATCGGGCAGACTGACGGTTCGGCCATTCTTGTTCGCGATGAGAATGATCTTCACAAAATCGATTTCTCCCGACCGGTTTATTTCTTTTCTCAAACTACAAAAAGTACGGCCGGATTCGAGAAGATGCGGTTGCTGATCGAAGAACGTGCAAAAGCCGCTCAGGAATCAGAAATCGAAGAGGAATACTTGTCCACCAATGATACCATCTGTCGACAAGTTTCCAATCGTGAGCCGCAACTTAGACGATTCGCTACGCAATACGATGTTATCATTTTCGTAAGCGGTAAAAAAAGTTCGAACGGAAAGGCTTTATTCGGTGTTTGTCAATCAGTGAATCCTCGTACGTATTTCGTATCCGATACGACCGAAATAGAAGCCAATTGGTTCCAGGGAGTGGAGACAGTGGGTATTTGCGGTGCTACCAGTACACCTATGTGGTTGATGGAAAAGGCAGCCGAACACGTCTCAGGTCTTCAAAACCAGGTAACGGTTTAATTGACCCATTCAAAAGCCTGGTTTTTAACGAAATATCGAGTGTTTCGTTTTATAGCATTAATCCTGCTGTTTCCCACTTTAGTCACTGAAAAATAAACGATTGGGCTGTTTCAAATTCAGGCCCTATTTGATACCTTTGCATCCCCTGAAACCGGTAGCGGATGGGGAGTAGATACCGTTCATACTCAAACTGGTACGGAAGCAATTATCAATCAAACCCTTTAAAAGTAAAAATGGAAAATTTCAATTGGGACGAATCCGGTGGTAAACAATGGAACAGCTACTCCTCGGAGGAGCGTAGCCGGATGGAAAAAGAATACGATCAGACCCTTAACTCGGTCATCGAACATGAAATCGTTGACGGAATGGTGGTTAGCATCAGTCCCAAAGACGTCCTCATCAACATCGGATACAAATCAGACGGCATGGTACCCCTCACGGAGTTCCGTCATATGCCTGACCTGAAAATCGGTGATAAAGTAGAGGTTTATGTAGAAAAGCAAGAGGACAAGAACGGTCAGCTTGTCCTTTCTCATAAGAAAGCCCGTGCCGTAAAATCCTGGGACCGCGTCAATGCCGCTCTTGAGAATGATGAAGTCATCACGGGTTATGTCAAGTGCCGTACCAAAGGCGGACTTATTGTCGACGTATTCGGTATCGAAGCATTCTTGCCCGGTTCTCAGATTGACGTTAAGCCGATCCGCGATTACGACCAGTTCGTAGATAAGAACATGGAATTCAAAGTCGTCAAAATCAACAATGAATTCAAGAACGTAGTTGTCTCCCACAAGATCCTGATAGAAGAAGAACTCGAGTTGCAGAAAGCGGAGATCATGAAAAAGCTCGAGAAGGGCCAGGTACTCGAAGGAACAGTCAAGAACATCACCTCCTATGGAGTATTCATGGACCTTGGTGGTGTCGATGGACTTCTACATATCACGGACATTTCCTGGGGCCGCATCAATCACCCGGAAGAAGTTCTCAAGCTTGACGACAAGATCAACGTGGTTATCCTCGATTTCGATCAGGAGAAGAAGCGAATCGCTCTTGGTCTCAAGCAGCTTACCCCGCATCCTTGGTCGCAGCTGAGCGAAGACCTGAAAGTCGATGATAAAGTGAAAGGAAAGGTCGTGGTTATTGCCGACTACGGTGCGTTTGTTGAAATCGCTCCCGGTGTTGAAGGACTCTTGCACGTTTCTGAAATGTCCTGGTCACAGCACCTCCGTAGCCCTCATGATTTCCTCAAGGTGGGTGACGAAATCGAGTGTGTTCTTTTGACGCTTGATCGTGAAGAGCGCAAGATGTCTCTTGGTCTCAAGCAGCTGAAATCCGATCCATGGATCGATATCGCTGTAAAATATCCTGTCGGATCCAAGCACAATGCCCTCATCAAGAACTTCACCAACTTCGGTGTATTCGTCGAGTTGGAAGAAGGTATCGATGGTTTGGTGCATATCTCCGATCTTTCCTGGAGCAAGAAGGTGAAACATCCTTCCGAGTTCTGCAAGGTAGGTGAGCGCATGGACGTCATGGTGCTTGAAGTGGATGCTGAAAACCGTCGCCTTAGCCTCGGTCACAAGCAGCTCGAGCCGAACCCATGGGATGTTTTTGAAACCATCTTCACGATGGACTCTGTCCACGAAGGAACTGTTCTCAAATTGAGCGACAAAGGTGCAACGGTAGCGCTTCAATACGGTCTCGAAGCTTTCTGCCCTAACAAACACATGGTGAAAGCCGACGGCAAGTCGCTCAAAGGCGACGATAAAGCCGAATTCAAAGTCATTGAGTTCAACAAGGATCAGCGTAAGATCATCGTATCTCATGCCCGTCTCCACGAAGAACAGACTGCTGCGACCCGCACTGCTGAGAACAACCAGAAAGTGAGCGAGCGTGAAGAAAGTGCAAAAGCTGTCAAGAAGATCAAGGACAGTGTCGAAAAGACCACCTTGGGCGACTTCAGCGTTCTCGGTAATCTCAAGAGTGAAATGGAGGCTGCTGAAAAGCGCACTGAGAATAATGAGAATACTGATAATTCAAGCGAAGCCTGATGACCTCCTGAAATGTTTGATAAAACGGCTGTTTCTTTCAGAACAGCCGTTTTTTTTGGACATTTCGCAGAGATAAAAAAATGGATCCACTCAAATTCATCACCGAGGACTTCTTCATCAAGGCCGCTTCCATACCGGCTGACAAGCAGCCGTTGTGGGGAAAGATGAATCCACAGCAGATGGTCGAACACCTCGTGGCTTCCGTCCGGATAGCCAATGGCTCCGATCCGCACAGCGATATAGTGACGCCTGCCGACAGGCTTCCTGCTGTACAGGATTTCTTGCGGGGCGATCGTGACTTCAAGCCGAACACACGTAATGCAATGATGGGTGATGAGCCACCCGCTGTCGCGATGGCTGATTTGCCGGTAGCACTTACCGCATTGAAAGAGGAGGTGCAGAAGTTCGTAGAACTGTTTTCTGCACAACCAGGTCTGTTGGTGCGCAATCCTTTCTTCGGAGATCTCGGTTTTGAAGACTGGTCACGTTTGTTCCATAAGCATTTCCTACACCACCTTCGCCAGTTCCAAGCCGATTGAAAATAAAAGGAATGAGCCCTACAACTCGCAGAATGTTATTGGATAAAAAGCGTTTGGACATCACGCTCAACCGCCTATGTCATCAGCTGTTGGAGAACCATGATGATTTCAGCGACACGGTGATAATAGGGCTTCAGCCTCGTGGTGTTTTTTTATCACAACGTATTGGTGACAAGTTAAAGGTATTGCTTGGAAAGCAACTTCGCATCGGCGAACTGGATGTCACTTTTTATCGCGACGATTTCCGCCGCCGTGAGATCGTGGCTCCAAGTGCCACCAGAATGGATTTTACAGTGGAGGGAAAACGGGTGGTTTTGATAGACGATGTCCTGTTCACTGGACGCACTATCAGAGCAGGTATGGATGCGCTGATTGATTTCGGCAGGCCGCAAAAAGTGGAATTGCTCGTGCTGGTGGATCGACGCTACAGCCGTCACCTTCCGATTGAGCCTGATTATATCGGCATCCAAGTCGATACGATCACCACGGAAAAAGTCAAGGTACAGTGGGAAGATACCGAAGCGGAAGAGGGTATTTGGCTAATGGATTCTTCGAATATGACCGAACAAACTAACCGACTGAACCCATGAGCCAGTTATCCGTTCGACATCTTTTGGGTATCAAAGGCCTTACCCGTGATGACATCGAGTTGGTTTTCCGCACAGCGGATAATTTCAAGGAAGTGATCAATCGGCCCATAAAGAAAGTGCCGTCGCTCCGTGATGTCACGATTGCTAATCTGTTTTTCGAAAATTCCACGCGCACACGGCTCTCTTTCGAACTCGCTGAACGCCGGTTGTCTGCTGATGTCATCAACTTCGCCGCATCATCCTCTTCCGTTTCAAAGGGAGAGACTCTTATCGATACCGTTAATAACATCCTTGCAATGAAGGTGGATATCATCGTCATGAGGCATCCTCATGCTGGTGCAGCCCAATTCCTTTCACGTCATGTGAATGCTTCCATCGTCAATGCAGGTGACGGAGCGCATGAGCATCCGACTCAGGCGTTGCTGGATGCCTATTCGATCCGCGAGAAATACGGAAAAGTGGAAGGATTGAAGGTTGCAATCGTAGGCGATATACTGCACTCCCGAGTCGCTTTGTCGAACATCTTTTGTCTGAAAATGTTGGGAGCCGAGGTCATGGTTTGCGGACCTGCTACCCTCATTCCACGATATATCGGTTCGTTAGATGTGAAAGTGGAGAATGACCTGCAACGTGCTTTGGAATGGTGCGATGTGGCCAACATGTTACGCATCCAATTGGAACGGCAGGAGATCAAATACTTCCCATCCATACGTGAATACGTCATGCGCTTCGGTCTCGACCGTGCATTATTGGAAAAGATCGGGCGGCCGATCACCATCATGCATCCGGGCCCTATCAATCGTGGGGTTGAAATAACCAGCGATGTGGCTGATTCCGGTCAGTCCATCATCCTGGACCAGGTCGAGAACGGTGTGGCGGTTCGAATGGCTGTTCTCTACCTGCTCGCAGGCAGGGTAGAAGCCTGAACCTCGCTTTCAGGGTCGTTTACAGGCGTTGGAATCGAATACAAGTCAATTAACATTTTCATGCTTTTGTCTTGTTGAAAATTAGATAGTTGCATTTGGCAGACGCCTTGAATCATCGTAAATTTGACTAAAACCAATAATCATGAATGTTTCACTCGAAAGGAAAGACAAATACGCGGTTGTAAAAGTGCATGAAGCTAAACTGACCAGTGGCGTGGCACCTGAGCTGAAGGCGGAAATAGTCATGCTTCATCACGAGGACTTCCGCAATCTTATTGTCGATCTAAGTGATGTTCAATATTGTGACTCTTCCGGTCTTAGCGCCATCCTTGTTGGATACCGACTTTGTCGCGATGCAAACGGCATGTATCTGCTTTCCGGCGTTCAGGATCATGTCCGTAAACTGATTTCCATTTCTCAACTCGACACCATGCTTCAAGTGGTTCCGACGCTTAATGAAGCTGTCGATTTGATTTATATGACTGAAGTAGAAAAACAATTACATAAAGAAGACTGATGATCAACCGCTACCTTCTCATCCTGACTGTATCATGGATTTGCTTTTCCGCTACGCGTTCCGCAGCACAGTGCGTACCTGACACCAGTATCACGCATAATGTCAACGGAATCTATCCTGACAGTGCAACCGGACTCCCTCATGCCACGGTTGGAGTTCCGTACTCCACCGTCATCCAACTAAAAGTAGTTCGTGATACGCTTTACAACGGACTGCCTGCGACTGTGAATACGTTCACGATCACCGGTGTGACAGGCTTGCCCACGGGCTGGACGTACTCTTGTACGCCTGCTACATGTGTTTTCCCGGGCGGATCGGATGCTTGCCTGTTGTTACAGGGACCGGCCCCTACCGTATCACAAGCAGGCGTATATCCGATTGTCGTTAATCTGAGTGTTGCAGGCGTTGTCGGTGGTTTTGTTCCGCTTACGATTCCGGCTGCCGTAACTCAATACACCATTTATATCGACAATCCTACCGGTATAGGCAGCGCTTCCATGCCTGTGCGTTTCACCGTTTCTGAATTCACGCCTAATCCTATGCAGTCAGAATCGCGTGTGCAGGTCGGACTGATTGAGCCCGGAGATGTTCGTATCGAGCTGATGGATATGCTTGGGAATAAAGTGCGCCAGACGGTTTATTCCGGAATGAAGGGCTGGAATACGTTTGTGATCGATGCAAGCGAGCTCAGGTCCGGTATTTATCTTGCCAGAATACGTTCAGGAAAGGATGAGTCGGTACGCCGCGTGGTCATCAACGGACGTTGATGGATTTCGAAGTCACCATACTCGGAAGCAGCTCAGCCACCCCCATCTACCAAAGACACCCAACCGCTCAGATCATCCGGATCCATGAGCGGTTTTTTTTGGTTGATTGCGCGGAGGGTACCTTGTTGCAATTCATCAAGTACAGTATCCGATTTCACCGTATCGACCATGTTTTCATCAGTCACCTTCATGGTGACCATTACCTCGGCATCATGGGCGTATTGTCCACGTTGCATCTGCAGGGCGCTTGCGGCCCTGCAGAT
>JBJSZR010000153.1:0-2371 GCA_046090385.1 Bacteroidota bacterium | reverse complement strand
TTTTTGACAGATGCGTTGAGCCTCCATTTCTTTGAGAAAGAGTGGAAAAAGCCTCCTGAAATTCCTGCTCCAAGGCCGTTAACTGCCATCGGTCGGATATTCGTAGAGTCACTTCGAATGAAACGCACATCAAGATCAGCGTCGATATAAGAACCGTCCGGTGCCGTGTATAGGGAAGTCCATTCACCTGTTTTTACATCCAGCATTTCATGGCCGAAATAAGCCGATCCCAAAGCGAACCAGGATGTCTTTTCGTTTACTGATTTGCCTGAAATTCCAAAGCCTACCTGGTAATATAAAATCGACTGCAGGTTACAGGATCCGACCCAGGCCGTTTCACCTGCGAATCGCCTGTTCCCTCGGAAGTAAAGTTCGAACAGGGTGGAGGAGAATCGGCTATCCAGAAAGAAATGATGCTGAAGGGTTCCTATAATGTTAAATTTCCCCGTGTCTTTCCGAAAGGCGAAGTCAATGCTTCCGTTGAAGAATGTCGCTAGTCGGTTGTAATCAGTCATCTTGGCTTCCGCATCTGCCTTCACATCATTCGTGATGAAGCGATGTTGTATATAATCGGTTACTAATCCATTGGTGATGGCCTCCGAGCCGAAAAATGCATCCGATGAAATCCCCACTAAAGATTTTTTGTCATTGTCCAAAAAATATGGATTGAGTGCGCCGGGCCATTGTGCTGTAACACCTTGAAAGGTAAGGATCAGTAGCGATAGGAGAGTCCGGAATTTTTTCATCTTATCCCGTATGATCCGTCTAAGATCAATTTCAATTTCAATGTGTAGTCCTGATAGATGTAGAGATAGTCCGGATTACCTACGCTGTTCACAACGGCCCTTATTATCAAATAGGGGGAAGAAAGCAGTCGGTTCTTTCTATGAATATCCAAAGGTATCGTAATATCTGTCCGCACTCGGCCAGTCACCTGCAAATTATTGTCTGTTGTTCCTGCTGCAATCCGACCTGGAATCAGCAAGGAGTCTGTGACTTGCCGGTTGTTGTCAATAGTCAATAGTTGCAGGTCCATGTCGAATGGGAATCCGTTTTCTGCTGAAAGGACAAGTTCGGCATCGCCCAGTTTTTCCAAATCGGTGAATCCTGCCAAGGAGAGAGTCAGCGTATCGGTCAAGGTCAGATCAGTTGTCGAAAGTCGCAAGGGAATTTCGAGTCGTACGCTGGTGCTGATCAGTCTGTCATCAAAAATGAAATCATTATTGCCGGACACATTTCCGAGCGGGTTAAGTGTATAGCGCAGATCCGTGACAATCCGGTCTGGAAGATTCTGTAAGAATACATTGAGGTTGCTGTTTGAATTATCCATGACCAATGTCCTGGTCGAAGGTCTTATGGGATTTGAGTCTTCGCCGGTTTCAAAAGCTCTGTTTATGTTCAGATTGCGCAACAGGACATCGCTTGCAGACAGATTGACGGAATTGCCCGTGCGTGAATTCACCGATCGGATGGAAGAAATATAAGCCTGTATATCCGCGCCGATATTGTTTTTAAGATCCAGTCGTAACCGTGCACTATCCAAAAGCAATTGCCCTCCTGTGAAAAGATTACCGATACCTACTTCAAAGGTATCAACAGCATCGAATGAATCCTGTCCGATGTAGCCTTTCACGTAACGAGGCGTGATCCCTAACATGTCGGTGGAGATATTTAGCAATGTATCTCCGGGGTTCACAACGATTGAGGGGCCTGCTGAGTCTGAACGAGCTACCACGTTGTATGCGAATGTATTCACCAGGTCGAACGTCGCACCGGTGAGATTCACATCATATTCTGAAAAGTCTAGTGTGGTAGTATATATTTTCGGATCAGAAAAACTGCCCGAGTCGACACTGGCGCTGAAGGAGAAGGGTTGTCCGTTACGCCTTGCTTCCGGTATATTATAGGTGAAATAGACTTTGGTAGGAAGTGTGTTGCGTGCTGTAAGGCGAATATTCCCTTTCCTGATAACCGCTTCTAAAAGTTCGGCGCCCTTTACATTCAACAAGATATTCTTATTATTCGTGAAAAATGGAGTTCCCGGTGGAATAGTGAAGGGTATGAATTGCCAGATATAAACCGTCTGGATTCCGGTATCTGGTATCGTGTAAACGGAGTCTGTATCGAAATTGTCAATCTCATCTTCAAGCACGATCCTTACCTTTCCGTCGGGTTCGATTACCTGTAAGGAATCCGCTACCAGTTGGTCGATACCAAGGGTTGCATTCATGACAGGCCCCAATACATCGATATCCCATTGCGGGTTATCGGCCTCTTTTTTGCAACCCGAAAATTGGGCCATCATGATCAGAGCGATGACAGCACTGATTTTTTTGACTGAAATTTTCATTGGTTGGAAATTTTGTTTTTT
>JBJSZR010000152.1:0-3752 GCA_046090385.1 Bacteroidota bacterium | reverse complement strand
ATTCATTAAGGGTGCGAAGTTCAGCAAGCTCGGCTTTTGCACGAGCGATTTGAGCAGGACCGCCAAGTGCGATCAGACGCTGTATTTCCGCTGTTTTTGCCTTGATCTCCTCCTCCCGTTCCGACAATTGAGACTGAAGTCCGGCATTGTCCGTTTTTGCCTTTTCGAAGTCAGCCTTAACCTGTTTCAACTCGACCTGAAGTGCATCCCGCTCGGCAGTTGTGGAGTAGATGGTCTTATTGGCTGTGTCCAGTCGGCTCTTCTTGTCAAAAAACTGCCACAGAAGTAATCCGTTAGTGCCAAGCAGGATGGTGATCACGATGATCACGATACCTTTCTTGGGGCCTTGTTCCTGATATTCCGACTTGTTGTCCTGAGCGTCCATGTCTATGCTGGTTTGGAATCCTTCTTCAATTCATCGATATAATTGAGGCGCAACTCTGTGAGTGCACTGTCTAGCATCCGTTGCTCGTTTGACGAAAGGCGACCTTCGGTCTTTGAACGTAACATCTCAAGCATGTCAATGGCTTGTCGCGCCTGCTCGATATCACGTTCAATTTTCCCGGTAGCAGGATTTTGAATTTTTCCAAGAGCCACCATGGCGCTTCCGTGAAAGATCGCTACCAACTGGGTGAAAAGCAATTCTGATTGCATGCTGCTTAAGGCGTTGTATCAAAGGTAATATTTTTTGATACCCGGCAAGTACGACGCCACCACTAAACTCGAACGTCACTTTGAGATTCACTAACTTTATGGTGATGTCCATGAAGCAGTCCATACTCCGATCCGGATCCGTTGCAATATCCTCCAACGCTGCCGGATTAGTATGTAGCGGACCGGAATTTTTCGAAGTATTGGAACGGGAAATCAATGCTGCGGAAAAGGAGATTCATTTTCAATCCTATATCCTGAAATGGGACGCTACCGGACAACGAATCATTGCGGCATTGCAAAAGGCTTCGGTAAAAGGAGTCAGAATCAGTTTACTCCTGGATGCATATGGTTCTCACGAACTTGAAGAAGACATTCTTCGAAAAGAGCTTGGACCAAAAGTGGAATTAAGATTCTTCGGGCCATTTTTTTCAAACGGCAAATTGCATATCGGAAGGCGACTTCATCACAAGGTGGCCGTATTCGATTCAAGGGTGGCGGTTGTCGGTGGAATCAATATCAGCGATGCATACCGGGGTGATCCGAATAATCCTCCTTGGCTAGACTTTGCGGTAAGAATAGAGGGCGTTGCTGCCGAAGCGTTGAAAAGACACTGTGAGCGGATCTGGCATGGTAGAATTCATGAGCTGCGGAACAGGAAAAAGAACGCGTGGTCGAAAAGTCTTAGTAAAGCGAACGCACGCATAAGACCGGTAAGGAACGACTTTCTTCGTAACAGACATGAAGTAGCAGCCACCTATCGTCGCGCTCTGCGAACCGCGGGCAAACATATCGATCTTGTAAGCGGTTATTTTTTACCTGGCAGAAGGATACGGATGTTGATCAAAATGGCTACCAGGAGAGGCGTACGGATCAGGATAGTGATCTCTGAAAAGTCGGATGTGGCGGTTGCTCGTTTAGCGAGAGAATACCTCTACGCATGGTTGATCAGGAACGGCATAGAGATTTATGAATATCTGCCATCGAATGTACACGGGAAAGTGCTTGCCGTAGACGGAAACTTCACGTCGATCGGCTCTTATGACCTGAACAATCTCAGCACGTACAGCAACATAGAATTGAACATCAATGTACTGGATGAAGCATTCAATCAGAAATTCACGGAAGTCTTTGAAAAAACAATCAAAAACGATTGCACCCGCGTTACTGCTGAAACACTGAGAAAGAGAGGCGGGCTTTATAGGAAAACGAAATGTTGGCTGGCCTACCGGGTGACAAAGACACTGTTTTTCATTTCATATTTGATGGCTGGTGAAGCCGAAAACGGATGATCAGGCGGCGTGGGCTATCCTTCGTACAATGGAACGCTTGGCAATTGGAAGAAATGTTTCCTCCAAAGGGATTTTCAATGAACACTCAATGGCGTAGGTGGCAGGATTAGGGAGACTTTTATTGAAACAGATCAATTCGGACTTGATGGACTCATACGTGTTCGTTAAGCTCCTTTCGTAGGTATTGACGTAATCGAGATGCACACCACGATATTTCTCCCCTGGACGTTCGAAAACGGTGACATAAAATGCATAGACATAGGTTAGAGAAGCATCACCGTTACGGAGCATGAGATATCCGCTCTCGTTATTCAAAGGCATGAGCCCTACCTGATGGATCCGAGTGTGATCTTCCAGGAATTCATAGATTTTTCGGCCTTCCCGCAAGTACTGTTCGAATTGAGGAATTGAAAAATCGATGATTGATTCGATTTCATGCATGATGGTATCATCCTGAACCATCTTCTCATAGATCAACCTGAAATGGTCCATATCAGGAGCCGACAATCGTTCCGGAAATTGATTGAACAAATGATTTTTTTCCTCCTTCAACGCCTTCAGATCACGGTAATGCGCCACCAGGTCGGAGAGATAAGGATACAGCCTGTTTTCAAGAAAATTAGCACTGACATGTTGTAAGTAGGCGAGCAACAAATATTTCTTGTACTCGAAATCGATATGGCTTTCGGTTATCCAATTACGGTTAAGAGCGTCCATGATGCCTTTGATTTAAATTCTATAACGAAAAAAAAACTCACATGTTGCCATCTGCATTGTTGACAAATACCCTCCGAAGACCTGATGCGTCCGGCAGGCAACACTTAACTTAGTATCATCTTAATAATACCATTTGAACATCGAAAAAAGTATGAAAAAAGGCCATTTTCTTGCATTAATCGGAGTGATTGCGGCAATTTCTTCCTGCGTTCCAGCTCGTCAATTGGAAGAATCCAAAACACGTGAAAAGACCTGTCAGGAGGAAAACACACGCTTGAAAGACGATAATCGCCGCATAACAACCGAGTTGAATGAGTTGAAAGAGCGGGTTGAAAATCTGACCGAGCAAGTCGGCAAATTGGCAGCCGATACCACGAACCAAGGAATGGCTTATCGACGGCTCAACAATCTGTACGAGAATCTAACAGAATCGTATGATAAGCTTCTGGCAAACAACGATCGACTGCTCGCAGGAAATAGTGAAGAGACAAAAAAACTGATCAATCAATTGAGTAAGGCTCAGGAAGACCTGCAGCGAAAAGAGGACCGCATGAGAAAAGACTCAATGATACTGGCCGACAAACAAAGCAGTCTCGATTCCTTGAAATCAAGTCTTGAAGAAAGGAACGAACGCGTACGTCAATTGGAATCCATTATCGGCCGCTCCGACTCTACTGTTTCCGCACTTCGAAAAGCTGTCAGCGATGCGTTGTTAGGATTCGAGAACAAGGGTCTCACCATCCAGCAGAAAGGCAGTCGTGTTTATGTATCCATGGACGAACAACTGCTATTCTCTTCCGGTTCTACGATCGTAGAGAAAAAAGGAGAAGAAGCCTTGAAGAAGCTTGCCGAAGTTCTTTCCCAGAGTAGTGACATCAATATCATGGTGGAAGGCCATACGGATGATATTCCGATTTCAGGTAAACTACCAAGCGGTGCTACCGACAATTGGGAGCTCAGTGTGCTACGAGCAACCTCGGTGGTAAAAATCATCCTGAAGGGTAGCACAATCGATCCGAACAGGATCACTGCCTGCGGAAAGGGGCCGTATCAACCGATCGATACAGCTAAAAGCTCTGATGCAAGGAAGAA